>NZ_NFIB01000033.1:0-26914 GCF_002159385.1 Flavonifractor sp. An52 | reverse complement strand
CTACTACCATTTGCTTGAATTCCGGTGTGTAGCGCTTGTTTGCTTTCCCTTTTGGCATAATAAAACACCCCACTTGTTATCCAGTATATCATACTGTCTAACAAATGGGGTGCAGTTCACGTATGCGGCGGGGCGGGATTTCGTTTATCTCCGATAAGTACGGGTGATCCCGGCCAGCTTTCCAGATACCGTTGGATTAAGGGCATCGGCGCGCACCCGCCAGGACCAGTTCTGATCCCCCAGAGTGCCGGGGGCGTTGACCCGGGCGTCCCCACCCAGGCCCAGCAGGTCCTGGAAAGGAGCGATGGCCAGCCGGCACGGAGACATCCAGGCCCCGCACACAGCACCCCAGCCGAAGCCCTCATCCTCCCGCAGCCGCAGGTAGTCGAAGGCATACTGCCGCTCGTCCGGGTTAGCCTCGGTAAAGAGCCACTGGACAAAGGTGGGAGTGTCGTGGGTGCCGGTATACATCACCGCGTCCCGGGGGCAGTTGTGGGGCAGATAGGCGCTCTCCCCCACCGGGTCGAAGGCATAGACCAGCACCTTCATGCCAGGCAGGCCGCTCTGGGCGATGTAGGCCAGGGCGTCGGCGTCCAGGTCCCCCAGATCCTCAGCGATGAGGGCCAGGCCGGGTACGTTTTTCAGCACGTCCAACAAGTCGTTGCCCGGCCCCTTCTCCCAGTGGCCCTCCCGGGCATCCTTGGCTCCCACGGGGATGGACCAGTAAGTATGGAAGGCCCGGAAATGGTCGATACGTACCACGTCGTACAACCGGGCCATATGGGCGCCCCGGCGTTTCCACCAGGCAAAATCGGTCTTTTTGTGATAATCCCAGTCGTACAGAGGGTTGCCCCAATGCTGGCCCTTGTCAGAGAAGGCATCCGGCGGCACACCGGCCACGCCGGAGGGGCGCATATCCTTTTTCAGCTGGAAAAGTTCCGGATTGCCCCATACCTCGGCGCTGTCGGGAGAGACATAGATGGGCAGATCCCCGATGATGGAAACACCCTTGGAGTTGGCGTAGGTCTTAACCGCCTTCCACTGGCGGAAGAACAGATATTGCAGGAAAACCTGGAAGGCGCACTCCTCCGCCAGTTCCACCCGGTACTGCTCCATGGCCTTGGGTTGACGCAGTCGAACTTCGTCAGGCCAGTCAGCCAGTTCCTTGCCGCCGAAGTGCTCCCTCAGCGCCAAAAAGAGGGCGTAATCGGGCAGCCAGTCCCCCTCCTGTTCTTCAAATTCCTTGAGCTGAGCGGCATACTTTGCACGTCCCCGCTCAAACGCCTTCCGCAGCAGAGGCAGCCGCGTCTCGTGAAGCCAGGCATAATCCACCCGGTCCGGATTGTCCCGGCAGGCAGACCGCAGTTCATCCTGGGTCAGCAGTCCCTCCTCCGCCAGCTCATCCAGATCCAGAAACAGGGGGTTTCCGGCAAAGGACGAGGGGGACATATAGGGGGAATTACCCCCGCCCGGCGGTACCAGAGGCAGGATCTGCCAGAATTTCTGACCTCCAGCCGCCAAAAAGTCGATAAACTGCCGGGCCGGCTTGCCCAGCGTGCCGATGCCGTAAGGCCCCGGCAGGGAGAATACGGGAAGCAGGATCCCGCTGGCTCTTGCTTGCATAAACAGGCCTCCACTTCATTGATTACGGACGTTCCTATTATATTACATCCCCGAAAAAGCCGCAACCCTTGAAAGCCGCGGCTTTCAAGGGTTGCCCTCTGATCAGGTACCGGCCTCTATGGCCGTTTTAATGGTGTCCAGCACCTGGTCGGAATCCTCACACATAACCATCAGCACTGTGCCGTCCTCCAGGGTTTCCAGCCTGGCTTTTTCCGCGATAGCATACTGATCGGCCAGGTAGGTCTGGAAATTGCTCTTCTGTCGGTCAATAAAGGCCTGCAATCCATCCACCACCACGGCCTCCCGGCCCTCGGCGGGCAGAATGGCCGCAATGCCATAGGCCTTGACATTGACGGGAGAGATGGCAATGGCATAGGCCTGCATATCCTCCTCCGTCACACCAATCAGGCCAAAGATGGCGGGAGCCAGATCCGCCTCTTCCGAGGTTATGGCAGGCACCGCCTCGTTCATTTCCGCATCCCTGGCGTTTTCAATGGCGGATTGATAGAGCACGGTCCGTTCCTCCGCCGTCAGGTCTTTTTTCTCTTCCTGTTTGTCTCCGCAGCTCGCCATGACGAGCATCAGAAGCGCCAGAGGGATCATCAGTTGTTTTCGCATGGTTCTTTCTCCTTTTCTGCTTCCTGTCTGTGCAGGGTCAGACTTTTACCGGTCTGATCCACCACCAGGGTATCTCCCCGGCCAACCTTGCCGCCCAGCAGCAGTTCGGCTGCCGGGTCCTCTATTTGGGTACGGATGGCCCGGCGAAGGGGCCGTGCCCCATAGTCAGGGTCGAATCCCAGCCTGGCCAGCACCTCCAGTGCCCCGTCAGTCCAGGTGAGCGTCACCCCAAGGGCTTTGAGCCGCTCCCTCACCCGGGACAGCAGTCGGCAGGCAATGGCTTTGATTTCGCTGCGGCCCAGCTGGGTAAAGACGATGGTCTCGTCCAGACGGTTGAGAAATTCCGGTCGAAATACCTTTTTCAAATCCTCCAGCACCGCACTGCGCAATTCCTCCGGGGTGCGGGTCTCCCCGTCCCGGTGCTCGGCAGCGGAAAAGCCCAGTTTGCTGCCCTTTGCGGTAATCTTGGCCGCACCTACGTTGGAGGTAAGCACCACCACCGCGTTGCGGAAGTCGGCTTTGCGGCCCTGGGAGTCGGTGACCACACCGTCCTCCATGATCTGGAGCAGAATGCCCCACACGTCAGGGTGAGCCTTCTCGATCTCATCAAAGAGTACCACGCAGTAGGGCCGCCGCCGCACCTTCTCGGTGAGCTGTCCTCCCTCCTCATGGCCTACATAGCCCGGCGGGGAGCCGATGAGCCGGGAGATGGCGTGCTTTTCCATATACTCCGACATATCAAATCGAAACAGGGCTTCCTCGCTGCCAAAGAGGGCCCCCGCCAAGGCACGGCTCAGTTCCGTCTTACCCACGCCGGTGGGACCCAGGAACAGGAAGCAGCCAGTGGGCCGCTCCGGCTCCTTCAAGCCCACCCGGCCCCGGCGCACCGCCCGGGCCACCGCCTTGACGGCTTCCTCCTGTCCCACCACCCGGCGGTGGAGGTCCTCCTCCAGCTTGAGCAGGCGATCGCTCTCGGCCTGGGTCAGGGTGGTGACCGGGATGCCGGTCCACCCCGATACCACCGCCGCTACATCCTCGGCGGTCACGGCGCCGGTATTCTGGCCTGCCCGCCACAGGGCCTTCTGCTGGTCCAGCTCCCGGCGGAAATCCTCCTCCGCGTCCCGGAGCATGGCGGCCTTCTCAAAGTCCTGGCTGCGGATGGCCTCCTCCTTTTCCCCTCTGGCCCGGGCCACCTTGCTCTCCAGTTCCCGCAGATCGGGAGGGGCCGCCAGCCGGTCCAGCCGCACCCGGGCCGCCGCCTCATCCATGAGATCGATGGCCTTGTCAGGCAGGCGGCGATCCCCGATATACCGACTGGACAGGGCCACAGCAGCGGTGATCGCCCCATCGCTGATGGTGATGCGGTGGTGGGCCTCATACCGATCCCGCAGGCCAAAGAGGATGGCCTCCGCCGTCTTCTGATCAGGCTCTCCCACCAGTACCGGCTGAAACCGCCGCTCCAGGGCCGCATCTTTTTCAATATATTTGCGGTACTCCTCGGTGGTTGTGGCGCCGATAACCTGGATCTCTCCCCGGCCCAGAGCAGGCTTGATGATATTGGCCGCGTCGATGGCCCCCTCGGCGGAGCCTGCCCCTACAATATTATGGAGCTCGTCAATGAAGAGGATCACATCCCCCACCCGGCGCACCTCGGACATGACGTTCTTGACCCGTTCCTCAAACTCGCCCCGGTACTTGGTCCCCGCCACCATGGCGGACAGGTCCAGAGAGATGAGCCGCTTGCGCTGCAGCTCCTCCGGTACCTCTCCGGCCACCATCATTCGGGCCAGGCCTTCGGCCACCGCCGTCTTGCCCACGCCAGGTTCGCCGATGAGGGCAGGGTTGTTCTTCTGCCGCCGGGACAGGATCTGGATCACCCGCCGGATCTCCTTGTCCCGCCCCACCACCGGGTCCAGCTGACCGCCAGCCGCCAACCGGGTCAGGTCCCGTGCAAACTGCTCCAGCACCTTGGACTCGCCGGGATAATCCCGCTCGGTACGGGGCTTGCCGCTGCCCCGAAAGGAGGGAGGCGGCGGCGCCTCCCCTCCCATGGCGGCGGACAGGTCGCCCCGCAGACGGCGGGGCTCCACCCCAGCGGCGTCCAGCACCCGGACCGCCACACCGTCCCCCTCCCGTAGGATACCCAGCAGCAGGTGCTCCGTGCCCACATACTGGTGGCCCAGCCGCACCGCCTCGGTGAGGGAGAGTTCAATGATCTTCTTGCACCGGGGGGTCAGTCCCTGGGAGGGGGCAGCGCCCGGCGTACCCACCCCCACCAGCTGGGCCACGGTCTTTTTCAGCTTCTCCGGCTCCAGGCCGGCGGCCAAAAGCACCTTGGAGGCCACGCCACGGCCCTCCCCAGCCAGCCCCAGCAGCAGGTGCTCGCTGCCCACATAGCCATGGCCCAGCTCCGCCGCGCTCTCCTGAGCCAGCCGAAGCGCGGCCTGGGCCCGCTGGGTAAACCGGGTCTCATTCATGCCGGCGCTTCGCCATCCCTTCCTCCAGGGGAAGAGCCTGCGTTTTTTCTTGACGGGCTTCATACCTTGTGCCACGCCCCTTTTCCTTTGTTCTATGCGGATGGGCCCCGCTGCACGGAGCCCCGTTCAGCTCAGGGGTCAGATCCCCTGCCGCTTCCATGCGGAACCTCGATGTTCTGTCCATCGGATCGCTCCCTTCCGGCTGCGCATCGCAGTTATCATTTTTCCCGCCAGAAAAAAATATACCCATGGTACACACATTTTAGCATTGCAATTTTGAAAAGTTATGATACAATATCGTTAGCTTTGAAGTTTGGAGGTGTATCCAATGGCCTATGTCATCAGCGACGCTTGCGTGAGCTGTGGCGCTTGCGAGGGCGCTTGCCCCGTCGGTGCTATCGCTCAGGGCGATGACCACTACGTGATCGACGCCGGTTCCTGCATCGATTGCGGTACTTGTGCCGACACCTGCCCCACGGGTGCTATTTCCCAGGGCTAATTGACGCACTACGTAAGAAAACAGCGGCATACCACTGGTATGCCGCTGTTTTTACTTCCATACCAAATCCACATTGGGGCCGGTAAGGCCCTTTCCCGCAGAAAGAGAGGATATTATGCAGCTTAAGGGCAAAAGCCTGCTTCTGGTGGGCCTCACGCTGTTCTCCATGTTTTTCGGAGCAGGCAATCTGATCTTCCCGCCCGGCATTGCCGCCCAGGCCGGAACCGCCACTTGGCCCGCATTTCTGGGCCTGGCCATCAGCGCTGTTGGCCTGCCGGTGCTGGGCGTGGTGGCAGTGGCCCGCGCCGGTGGTCTGGATACCCTGTGCAGTCGGGTCCATCCTCTCTTTTCCAAGGTCTTTACCATCGCCGCCTATCTGGCTATCGGTCCCTGCCTGGCCATTCCCCGTACCGCCACCACCTCCTTTGAGATGGCGGTGCCCCCATTTGCCGGACCGGATGCTCCTCTGTCCCTCTTCCGGCTGATCTACTCTCTGGTGTTCTTTGCCGCCGCTCTGGTCATTGCCCTGCGGCCGGAAAAGCTCACCGACCGGCTGGGCAAGATCCTCTGCCCCATCCTGGTGCTCCTCATCGTGGTCACCTTTGCCGGCTGCCTGGTCAACCCCCTGTCCGGCTATGGAGCCGCCTCCGGCGACTATGTGACCCACCCGGTGGTCAAGGGCTTTCTGGAGGGCTACCAGACCATGGACACCATTGCCGCGCTGGCCTTTGGTATTGTGATCGCGGTGAATATCCAGGCCAGAGGAGTCAGGGAGGACAAAGCTGTGGTCAAGGGCACCATCCGCTCCGGCTTCATTGCCGGGGCCATGCTGCTGGTGGTCTATGCCATGCTGGCGCACATTGGCGCTCTGTCCGGCGGCGCAGTCCCCAACCCCACTGACGGCGCTGCCGCTCTCACCAATGTGGTAGGTCTGCTGTTCGGTCCTCTGGGTAACGCCCTGCTGGCCGCCATCTTCATCATCGCCTGCTTCAATGTGTGCGTCGGTCTGATCAGTTCCTGCGGCGAGTTCTTCCACAAGCTCTTCCCCCGTCTCAGCTACCGGGGCTGGGCAATTCTGTTCGCCGTGGTCAGCATGATGATCTCCAATGCCGGTCTGGCCCAGATCATTTCCGTTTCCGCCCCCGTGCTGGGGGTACTCTACCCCATGGCTATCGTGCTCATTGCCCTATCCTTCTTCCAGCGCTGGCTGGAAGGAGAGCGGCTGGTCTATCCGGTGGCCATTTTGTTTACCGGCGTGGCCAGCCTGCTCTATGCCCTCCAGGGCATTGGCCTCCCCCTCTCCTTCCTGAACTATGTGCCTCTGGCTTCCATGGGGCTGGGCTGGGTACTCCCCGCTGTTGTGGGCATCCTGCTTGGTTTGCTTCTGTCCCCTAAAAAGCAGTAGTCTTCCCCCAAACGGGATACCGCCAACGCGGTATCCCGTTGGTTTTTGCTTGCCTTTTCCCACGCATACGGGTATCATATTGTCTATTGAATCCCTATCCTGTTTGGTGATGCTTTTTGAGACGAGTTTTCCGCATTCTGCGGCGCACGATATTGATCCTTCTTCTGGTGGGAGCAATCCTTCTGCTGGGCTTTTTCTTCCTGCGCTGGCGCGGGCTGATCCTGTACTCCCACGAATCCAACCCGGACCAGTGGGAAGTATTCGGTGTGGACGTATCCTCCTATCAGGGGACGGTGGACTGGCACGTCCTGGCCAGCCAGGGGGTAGATTTTGCCTTTATCAAGGCTACGGAAGGTTCCCTCCTTCAGGACAAGCAGTTTGCCTCCAACTGGAAGGGCTCCCTGGAGGCCGGAGTCCGGCCCGGCGCCTACCACTTCCTCAGCTATGACAGCCCCGGGGAGACCCAGGCTGACAACTTTATTTCCATGGTCCCGGTCACCGATGGGGCATTGCCTCCGGTGGTGGATATTGAATTTTACGGCGAATACCTGGAGAATCCGCCGGAGAAAGCCCAGGTCCAGAGCATTCTGGACCCTCTGCTGGCACGGCTGGAGGAGCACTATGGAGTCAAGCCCATTCTCTATGTAACCTACCGCTCCTACTACAGCTATCTCACCGACGCCAAATATGCGGATTATCCGGTGTGGTGCTCCAGTCCCACGGTGTTCCCGCTGGTGCCCCGGTGGCACTTTTGGCAGTACTCCCACTCCGCAAAACTGGAGGGCTACACCGGCGCTCAGCCCCTTATTGATCTGAACGTATTCCGGGGCAGCCAAGCGGAGTTTGATGCCTTTGGCCTGGGATAAGAACTTCTAATTTCCCCCTCTTTTTGATATAATACCAGTATGCAAAACTGTAAGGAGGCCCCTATGGACCGTTTTGATACTCTGATTCAGGAACTGCGCCGCCGTGTCCCTCAGCTGGAACTGCGGGAGCAGGAGCCTATGTCGTCCTATACCACCTTCCGCATCGGCGGTCCCGCCCGGCTGATCGCCCTGCCCAGATGCCGGAAGGAGGCCATTGCCGCGGTCCAGGCGGCCAGAGAACTGGACATCTCCCCTTTCTTTCTGGGTAACGGCAGCAATCTGCTGGTGTCCGATCAGGGATATGACGGTTTTGTCTTGAAAACCGCTGGACTGGATGATGTGCAGGAGGTAAACCACCGTCTGCAGGCGGAGAGCGGTATTCCCCTGGCCCGGCTGGCCATGGCGGCCCTGGGCAGAGAACTGACCGGCCTGGAGTTTGCCCACGGCATCCCCGGCACCCTGGGAGGCGGCGTCACCATGAACGCCGGCGCCTACGGCGGCGAGCTGGTTCAGGTTCTGACCTCCGTCACCTTCCTCAACGAGGCTGGAGATGAGGTCACTCTGCCTGTGGAGGAGTGCGCTCTCACCTACCGGCACAGCCTGTTTACCGACCATCCGGAATGGCTCATTCTGGAGGCCGAGTTTGCCCTCACCCCCGGAGACCCCGCTGCAATCAAAGCCAAAATGGACGAGTTGGCCCAAAAGCGCCGTTCCAAACAGCCCCTGGACCTGCCCAGCGCGGGCAGCACCTTCAAACGCCCCGAGGGCCACTTTGCCGCCGCTCTCATTGAGCAGTGCGGCCTGAAAGGCGTGGGCGTAGGGGGCGCCCAGGTGTCGGAAAAGCACGCCGGCTTTGTCGTCAACCGCGGTGGGGCCACCGCCGACGATGTACGCCGGCTGATGGAGCTGATCCAGAACACCGTACTCCGCGAGACCGGCATTGCTTTGGAACCAGAAGTGAAGTTTTTGGGTTTTTGAGGTGAGTTCCTATGGATTTTATTATTATTTCCGGCCTGTCCGGCGCAGGCAAGAGTAAAACCGCCTCCTTCCTGGAGGATATCGGCTTTTATGTGGTCGACAATATGCCCGCCCCCCTGATCCCCAAATTTGCCGAGCTGTGTATGGCAAATCCCTCCCGGTATGACCGGGTAGCTCTGGTCACCGACATCCGGGGCGGTCAGACCTTTGACGGGCTGTTCTCCGCCCTGGACGCCCTCCAGGAGATGGGGTGCGAGTATAAGATCCTCTTTGTGGAGGCCAGCGTGGAGGCCATCATCAAGCGGTACAAGGAGACCCGGCGCAGCCACCCCCTGGCCAGCTCCGCCCACTCCCTGGACGAGGCCGTCAGGCTGGAGCGCACCGTCCTCTCCCCTGTCCGCCAGCGGGCGGAATACATCATCGACACCTCCGCTCTCTCCACCGCCAAGCTACGCGGGGAGGTGCTGCGCCTCTTCGGTCACGGTGGCGATACCCCCGAGATGAGCGTCAGCGTCATCTCCTTCGGCTTCAAGTACGGTATCCCCATCGAGGCCGATCTAGTGTTTGACGTACGCTTTCTGCCCAATCCCTATTACATTGCCGAGCTGCGTCACCAGACCGGACTGGACGACGGCGTGTACGACTTTGTGTTCGGCTATCGCCAGACCACCGAATTTATGAACTATCTGGAGAATCTCATTGGTTTCCTCCTCCCCCTCTATGTGGCGGAGGGTAAAGCCGCCCTGGTTATCGCCGTGGGCTGTACCGGCGGACAGCACCGCTCGGTCGCCATTACCCACGCGCTGGCCGAGTACATCAAGCAGAAGGGCTATCAGGCCACCGAAAATCACCGGGACATGACCCGGGCATAAAGGAGGAGCCGCCGTGTATCAGTCCTTTTATGAGCGCCGCTGGGCCCAGGGGCCCAAGGTCGTCGCCATCGGCGGCGGCACCGGTCTGTCCACCATGCTCCGCGGTCTGAAAAACCACACCAAGAATCTGACCGCCATCGTCACCGTTGCCGACGATGGCGGCAGCTCCGGTATGCTGCGGCAGGATCTGGGGATGCCCCCTCCGGGAGACATACGCCACTGCATGGAGGCTCTGGCCAATGCCGAGCCTTTGATGCAGCAGCTGCTCACCTACCGCTTCCCCCAGGGCTCCGGCAACCTGACCGGCCAGTCCTTCGGCAATCTGATCCTGGCCGCCCTCAACGGCATTTCCGGCTCCTTTGACGAGGCGGTATCCAAAATGAGCCAGGTTCTGGCCATCACCGGCCGGGTACTGCCTGTGACCAACGCCGACGTGGTATTGGAGGCCACCTTTGAGAATGGCACCAGAGTCCAGGGCGAATCCAAGATCAGCGACTTTAAAAAGGCCCAGGACTGCCGCATCCAGGGTGTGCGCCTGCTGCCCGAGCACCCCAAAGCCTTGCCCGAGGCCATCCGTGCCATCCAGGAGGCCGATTTGATCCTGCTGGGGCCCGGCTCCCTGTATACCAGCGTCATTCCCAATCTGCTGGTGGACGGCATTTCCGAGGCGGTATGCGCCTCCAAGGCCCTGAAGATCTATATCTGCAATATTATGACTCAGGACGGCGAGACCGAGGGCATGACCGCCTCCGACCATGTGAAGGCCCTGCTGCGCCACTCCGGTCCCTGCCTTATTGATATCTGTTTGTGCAATTCCGCCCCGGTACGTCCCGGCCTGCTGGAGCGGTATAAGGAGGAGGACGCCACTCCCATCGTCGTGGACAAAGAGGCCATTGAAGCCTTGGGGGTGGAGCTGGTCACCCGTCCTTTGGCCTCTGAAACCCTGGATTATGCCCGCCACTCCTTTGCCCGGCTGTCCGCCGCGGTGATGGATCTGTATCAGGAGCGGGCCTCCACCCGGATTCTGTAAGGAGGGCGTATCATGTCCTTTTCCACTCAGGTCAAGGCGGAGCTGTGCCGCGCCCCCCTCAACCGGAAGTGCTGCGCCCAGGCGGAGGCCTACGGGGTACTGCTCTACTGCTCCCTGTCCACCCCCACCGAGGTCCGCATCACCACCGAGTCGCCGGAGTTTGCCGACCGGCTGCCCCAACTGTTTCAAAAGGCTTTTCAGGTGCGCTTTGACCGCCTGCCCGCAGAGGGGGCGGGCAAGCGCATCTTTTCCATCACCGCTCCGGACAAGCTGTCCGCCCTCTGGTCCGTTTTTGGACATGATCCGGCGGAGGCGCTGGTTCACCACATCAATTACGCTGTTCTGGAGGAAGATCACTGCCGTACCGCCTTTCTGCGGGGCGCCTTTCTGGCGGGCGGCTCGGTGACCGACCCGGCCAAGCGCTATCATCTGGAACTGGCCACCTCCCATCTGTCGGTGAGCCGGGAGCTCCACGCCCTGCTGCTGGAGATGGGTTTCTCCCCCAAAGAAAGCCGCCGCAAGGCCAACGCCATCACCTACTTCAAGCAGAGCAACGCCATTGAGGATTTTCTTACCGCCATGGGGTCCCCCTTGGCGGCCATGGATCTGATGAACGCCAAGGCGGAGAAAGACCTGCGGGGCAGCATCAACCGCCGGGTCAACTGCGACGCCGCTAACCTGGACAAGGCGGTGGATGCCGCCCAGGGCCAGATCGAGGCCATCTATAAGCTGGAGGAGCGGGGTATGCTGGAAAATCTGCCGGACAAGCTTAAGGAGGCAGTGGACCTGCGGATGGCCCATCCGGAGCTCACCCTGTCCCAGCTGGCCGAGCTGTGCGATCCGCCGGTTAGCAAATCTGCATTCAATCACCGTCTGCGCAAACTGGTAGAACTGGCCAACCGATAGTCATTGGTTCCGCTGCACAGAAAGGAGCGAAGGCTATGGCACGCTTTGTCACTTCTCTGTCTCAGGAGCAGTTGTACCGCCTGCTGATGTCCCTGAACTGGACTATATTGCCTGACGGCAGTCGTCTGGATGTAAAGATGTGCAACTGGAAGGCCAAGATAACCCTTACCAAAAAAGACGCTGAGGGCAAAGAGAACTTCGTCAAATGGAAAGGCCGTATCCTGTCCAGAAAGGATGGCAGCGCCATTATGCGTGGCTATTTCGGCCTCTCCCTGTTTCATTGCTTCTTATTTGCCATTCCTTTATCCCTAATACTCCTCTTGCTGCTGTTATACCTGCCCGGTGGCGGTGGCTCTGGCCAGCGGCACTTCTCATTATTTGAATTATTCTTTCTCCCCCTATACGGAGATTTCTGGGGAACTATGATCCCTATGCTGGGCTGCTATTTTGCCAGCTTCCTGATTCTGCTCAGTTCCAATGTCAACATGAAGGAGCAGGCCAACCGCAAGATCCTGCGGGACTATCTGACCCAAACGCTCTGTCAGCATACGACAATCCCCCGCTGAACGCCGCTACCATCTCAAGGAGGTATCCCTATGTCCTTTGTCCACCTGCACGTCCATACCGAGTTTTCCCTGCTGGACGGCGCCTGCCGCATCCCCCTGCTGGTCAAGCGGGTGAAGGAGCTGGGACAGCCCGCCGTGGCCATCACCGACCACGGGGTCATGTACGGCGTGGTGGACTTCTACAAGGCCTGCAAGGCGGAGGGAATCAAGCCCATCATCGGCTGTGAGGTCTATGTGGCTCCTCGTGGCCGCACTGACCGGGTCCACGAGCTGGATGCTTCCATGTACCATCTGATCCTCCTCTGCCGCAACGAGGAGGGCTACCGCAACCTGTGCTATCTGGACTCCTGTGCCTTCACTGAGGGCTTTTACATCCGTCCCCGCATCGACAAGGAGCTGCTTCGCCAGCATTGCGGCGGACTTATCGCCCTGTCGGCCTGCCAGTCCGGCGAGGTGCCCCGGCGCATCCTGGCGGGGGACTACGAGGGCGCTAAGGCCATTGCCCTGGAAATGCGGGAGCTCTTTGGGGAGGACGGCTACTACCTGGAACTTCAGGACCACAACCTGCCCAATGACCCCGCCATCAACCAGGGGCTCATCCGCATCCACCAGGAGACCGGCATCCCCCTGGTGGTGACCAATGACGCCCACTACCTCCGCCGGGAGGACGCCCAGATGCAGGATACCCTCATGTGCATCCAGATGGGCAAGACGGTGGACGACCCCAACCGCCTGAAAATGGAGACCAGCGAGCTCTATGTGAAATCCACTGAGGAGATGGCCGCCCTCTTCCCCGACTACCCGGAGGCAGTGGAAAACACCCTGAAGATCGCCGACCTATGCAACATGGACTTCCAGTTCGGCACCTATCACCTGCCGGAATTCAAGCTGCCCCAGGGCTACACCGATGGGGACGCCTATTTTGAGAAGCTGTGCCGGGAGGGGTACGCCCGCCGCTATCCTGACAATCCCGAGGGGTACCAGGACCGTCTGGCCTACGAGATGGGCGTCATTCGCCAGATGGGCTTTGTGGACTACTTCCTGATTGTGTCCGACTTTATTGGGTATGCTAAAAGCCAGGGCATCCCGGTGGGCCCCGGCCGTGGTTCGGCGGCAGGCTCCATGGTGGCCTACTGCATGAACATCACCGATGTGGACCCCATGAAGTACTCCCTCTACTTTGAGCGATTCCTTAACCCCGAGCGTGTCACCATGCCCGATATCGATATCGACTTCTGCATCCGCCGGCGGCAGGAAGTCATTGAGTACGTCCAGCGCAAGTACGGCGAGGACCACGTGGCTCAGATCGTCACCTTCGGTACCATGGCCGCCCGAGGGGCCATCCGGGACGTGGGCCGGGCCCTGAACATTCCCTACGCTGACGTGGATGCGGTGGCCAAACAGGTACCCAGCGGCCCCGGCGCCCTCCACATCACCCTGGACCAGGCCCTCCAGCTGTCCAAGCCCCTGAAGGACCTCTACGACGGAGATAGGCGGGTAAAGGAGCTCATTGACACCGCCAAGGCCATTGAGGGAATGCCCCGCCACGCCTCCACCCACGCCGCCGGCGTGGTTATCACTCGCCGCCCGGTGATGGACTATGTGCCCCTGGCCAAAAACGACGAGTCGGTGGTCACCCAGTACGTCATGACCACCCTGGAGGAGCTTGGCCTCCTGAAAATGGATTTCCTGGGCCTGCGGAACCTGACCATCCTGGACGACACGGTGAAGCTGGTGGCCCAGAAGCGTCCCGGCTTCTCTCTGGCCGACATCCCTGATAACGACCCTGAGGTATTCCAGATGCTGTCCGACGGCAAGACCTCCGGCGTGTTCCAGATGGAGTCGGCGGGCATGACCGGGGTGTGCGTGGGCCTGAAACCCCACAACATCGAGGACATCACCGCTATCATCGCCCTCTACCGTCCCGGCCCTATGGACTCCATTCCCCGGTTCATCGCCTGCAAGCACAACCCGGACAAGGTGAAGTACAAGCACCCCGCCCTGGAGCCCATCCTGTCGGTGACCTACGGCTGCATCGTGTATCAGGAGCAGGTCATTGAGATCTTCCGCCGTCTGGCGGGCTACACCATGGGCCAGGCTGACATGGTGCGCCGGGCCATCTCCAAAAAGAAGAAGGCCCAGATTGAGAAGGAGCGGCACACCTTTGTCCACGGCGACCCCGAGCGGAACATTGCCGGTTGTATGGCAAACGGCATCCCCCAGCAGACCGCCGAGGACATCTATGACGAGATCGAGGCCTTTGCCCAGTACGCCTTCAACAAGGCCCACGCGGTGAGCTACGCCATTGTGGCCTACCACACCGCCTGGTTCAAGTGCCACTATACCAAGGAATACATGGCCGCCCTCCTCACCTCGGTGCTGGACTCCAGCGAAAAGGTGGCGGAGTACATCGCCGAATGCAAGGACTGCGGCATTCCTCTCCTCCCCCCGGACATCAACGAGTCCGGGGCCGACTTCACCGTATCCGGCGACCACATCCGCTTCGGCCTGGTGGCCGTCAAGGGCGTGGGCCGGGGCTTTATCAATGACGTACTGACAGAACGAAAGAAGGGGGCGTTCACCTCCTTCCCCGACTTCTGTCAGCGGATGTTCGACTCTGACCTGAACAAGCGGGTGCTGGAGAGTCTCATCAAGTGCGGCGCTTTTGACAGTATGGGAATCTTCCGCTCCCAGCTGCTGGACGCCTATGAGTCTCTGGTGGACTCCATCGCTCAGAACAAGCGCAAAAATCTGGAGGGACAGTTTGACCTCTTCGGCGGCGGCGGGGACGAGCCCCAGTCCGCCCCCCAGCTCAACCTGAAAAACATCCCCGAGTTCTCCCGCCGGGAACTGATGACCATGGAGAAGGAGACCACCGGCCTGTACCTGTCCGGCCACCCCATGGATGAGTACCGGGACCTGGTGAAAAAGCGGAAGGCGGCCTCCATCGGCGCCATTCTCTCCGACTTCGCTCAGGAGGGCGGGCCCACCACCTTCCGGGACGAGCAGCGGGTGACCATTGCCGGTGTGGTGTCTGCTTCCCGTACCCGCACCACCCGCAACAACACTCTGATGGCCTATGTCACCCTGGAGGACGACACCGGCTCCATGGAGATGCTGGTCTTTGCCCGCGCCTTGGGCGAGTGCGGCCCCTATCTGAAGGAAAATGTGCCGCTGCTGGCCGAGGGTCGCATCTCCGTCCGGGATGAAAAGGCCCCCCAGCTCATGTGTGACCGGGTACAGCCTTTGGACCACCTGCGGGACGGTTACGAGGAGCCGGACCAGCCCACTTTGAAGATCAAAAAGCTATACATCCGTATCCCCAGCCTGGAGGACTCCCGCTGGCGCCGGATCAAACTGGTGCTCACCATGTTCCCCGGCACGGAGCAGCTGGTGATCCGCTGTGCCGATACCGGCAAGCTGCTGTCCACCCCCTGCGTGATCCATCCAGCCCTCGTCGAAGAACTGAAGGAGCTGCTGGGCGGAGAAAATGTGGTCGTGAAGTAACCATCATGCGGCAAGGAGTAACCCCGTGAACATCAAAAAGCTATCTTCCTTTCTCTTTCAGCGCTCGGTGATCGTGGCTGTGCTCATCATTTTGCAGGCCACCGTGCTTCTGGTGCCCATGATATGGGCCTGGAGTTACTATGTCTACGTATACTGGGCCTGTGTGGTACTCTCTCTGCTGGCTGTACTGGTCATTGTCCGCAGGCAGACCGATCCGGGGTATAAGATCGCCTGGATCATCCCCATCCTGCTCTTCCCCATGTTTGGCTGGCTGGTCTATCTGCTGTGCGGCGGCAACAAGCTGTCTGCCCGGATGCGCCGGAAGATGCAGGGTATGGACCGTACCATGCTGGAGCAGCTGGAGGGGGACTACAAGGCTCAGAAGCTGGCGGTGCTGGGCCGTGACGCGGTAAATCAGGCCCGCTATCTGGAGCAATATGCCCGCTGCCCGGTGTATACCAATACCTGGACACGGTACTTCCCGCTGGGAGACGACGCCTTCCCCGCCATGCTGGAGGAATTGAAAAAGGCCAAACATTATATCTTTTTGGAGTATTTCATCCTGGCCCCCGGTGTGTTCTGGGACTCCATCGTGGAAGTTTTGAAGGAAAAGCACGCTGCCGGCGTGGACGTACGGGTGATCTATGACGACGTGGGTTCCCTTGGCACCCTGCCCGCCAATTACGCCGAAAAATTTGAGCAGGAGACCGGTATCCCCTGCTGCTTCTTCAACCGGTTCAAGCCGGTCATTTCCATCCGCATGAACAACCGGGACCACCGGAAGCTGTGCATCATCGACGGACACACTGCTTTCACCGGCGGCATCAACCTGGCCGACGAGTATATCAACCAGAAACCCCGCTTCGGTCACTGGAAGGACAGCGCCATCCTGGTAAAAGGAGAAGCAGCCTGGAGCATGACGGTGATGTTCCTCACCATGTGGGAATATATCCGGGAGATCAAGGTGGACTATGCTGCCCTGCGGCCCACCGCCCTGCCTCCCGAGGCTGTTCTGGGAAAAGATTGCTTTGTACAGCCCTACGCCGACAATCCCCTGGACAACGAGCCGGTGGGTGAGACAGTATATCTGAACCTGATCTCCAAGGCCAAGCGGTACGTCTATATTATGACTCCCTACCTCATCGTCAGCGACAGCGTCAATACCGCCCTGTGCAATGCCGCCAAATCCGGAGTGGATGTACGCATCATCACCCCCCATATCCCGGACAAAAAGCTGGTATTTGAGCTGACCCGATCCCATTACCAGCCTCTGCTGGAGGCTGGAGTACAGATCTTTGAGTACACCCCCGGCTTTGTCCACGCCAAAAATCTGGTGTCCGACGACGTGTGCGGAGTTGTAGGTACCATCAACATGGACTATCGCAGTATGTTCCTCCACTTTGAGGACGCGGTGCTCCTCTACCAAGACCCCACAGTCCTGGACATCAAGGCCGACTTTCTGGCCACCCAGCTGGCCAGCCAAAAAGTCACCCTGGAGCAGTGCCTGGAGCGGTCCTGGCCCCGGCGGCTGTTCCGATCCATCCTGCGTGTGCTGGCTCCCCTGGTATAAACGAACACAGCCCCCGCGGCATCTTGCCGCGGGGGCTGTGCTTATACCTGCTCCACCACGCCCACAAAAAGGACGGCATCCCCGTCCCGGATCACGAACAGGAAGGGCCGGTCCAGATCCATGACGCAGATGGCGGGGTCCTCCACGATGGCCTCCTCGGCGTCGGCAGCCAGCAGGGTGACGGCGGCGGCCTCCACCCCCTCCTCGTCCACCTTCACCCGGGCGATCTGTCTGGCCTCTTCCAGCCACACCGGAGTGAGGTCGACGAGGGGGGTGAAGTCGGCGGTCCCCCTGTACAGCACGTCGGTGATCCCCATACCTGTCAGGGCAGGAATCAAATCCAGATCGGAACTGACATCGAACTTGGGCACCGACCACTGGACCTCGCCGTAGATCTTACTCTCAGAATCGGTGAGTTCCGTCAAAAAATCCGGGTCGGCCAGCAATTCGGCGGGGGTGACCCCCTCGTCAGGGAGGACAAAGGTCATCGTGCCGCCGGTGGTGCCCAGGCTGGCCGCCTGATAGCCGTTCTGGCGGAGGAAGCCGGCAGTCTGGGTCTTGTGCATGAAGTCCACCGTCGTCTCGCTGCCGTCCGCAGCGGTGAACCCATCCTCCGCCGTGAGGCTGGGATCAAACTCGTCACTCCACCGGGCCTGGAAGTACAGGGTGGAGGCCAGCACCGCCAGAGTCTCGGCCCTGGTGGTCAACACCTTGCCGTCGGAGCCGATGAGCCCCTTTGTCTGCTCCGATACCCACTCCGTGATGGCTCTGTCCGCCTCGTCGGTACCCATGGGGACCCGGAAGGAGCCGGCATAATAGTACTCCGCCAGCCGCTCCAGGGTGTCCTGGTGGAAGTCTAACTTCTCGCTGAGCCAGATGGAGGTGCCCAGCAGCGTGGCGGCGGTGCCGTCATCCAGGTAGAGGGTGTGCCACAGGATGTCGGCCCACTCCCGCAGCTGATTCACATCGGAAGCCCCTAAAGCATCCAGTATCTGCTGCTGAGTTTCTCCGTCCGTAGTCTCGCTCAGCATGGCCAGAGCAAACCACAGGGATACGGGAGAATAGACCCGGTTGCCCTCCCCTGCCAGAGCCAGAGCAGCGCTGGTGCCGGTATAGTCTGCCAGGGCAGCAGTCAGCTCAGGGGTGTCACGCAGGCTGGCGGTCTCGTCCTGGTAGGCCTCCCAGGCGTCCAGATAGACATCCAGGTCTGCATTGAATTGCTCCCACTCCGCGTCGCTGCCCCCCAGGGGTTCAGCTGGGTGCTTGGGCAGATCAGGGTACTCCGGCAAGGCAATGGCATAGGCGCTGCCTGTCAATGGCCCGCCGCCGGTCTCGCCGTCCGTGCCGGGGATACCGGTGATAAGCAGAGCTACGGCTGCCACAGCCGCCACTCCCGCCGGCACCAGTGCTTTCAGCGGCCTTCTTTTTCTCTTGGAAGCCTCCCCCCTCACCGCCCGCTCCACAGCGGAATGGGTAGGATGGAGGGTATCATTGGCCCGTTTATATTCATTCATCATGGTCACTTGTCTCCTTTCAGCGCTTGAGACAGCCGGTCCCGCCCCCGGGACAGCCAGCTTTTCACTGTGCCCGTCTTGGCTCCGGTGAGGGCAGCAATCTCCTCCACCGAATACCCCTCATAGTAATGCAGGTGAATGGCAGTCCGGTACTTTTTTGGCAGGGACAGCACTGCTTCATAGACCGTGCGATCCGCCGGTTCCATGGCCTTTGTCACCGCCTCCTCCAGGGGCAGGTGGGTCCGCCAGCGGGCGGACAGCAGGGTGTTGGTACAGTTGAGGGTACAGCGAATCAGCCAGGCCTTCCGGTGCTCATCGCTGTCCAGCTCCTCCTCATGGCGGAAGAAGCGGGCAAACACCTCCTGGAACACATCCTCGCTGTCCTGGATATGGCGAGTGCGGGCCAGGGCCAGCCGCCACACCATATCTCCCCAGCGCTCCACCTGAGCTCTGGCTTTCCGTTCGTCCGTCATGCTCTTTCCCCTCCCTTACGGGCATCCGGAGGCCGCCGATTCCTCCTGCGCTCATGCCCGTAAGCACAGGCCCCGCCGGTCCTCTGGTATCCATAATACCACAGCACCCATCCAATGGTTGCATCTACCAGATATTTTCCTTTCCAACATCTTAAAGATTGATAAATTTTCACGCTCCCCCTTTACAGCACAAGCATTTTCGGCTACAATGGGAAACAGATTGAACTAGGAGGTGCGACAGGTATGGAGACCGATTACACTCGCAAATTCAGCATCCGTTATGAAAAAGATCCTGAGATCAAAGAGGTGCTGACCTCCGTATACAACTCCCTTCAGGAGAAGGGATATAACCCCATCAATCAGATCGTGGGGTACATCCTCTCGGAGGACCCGACTTATATCACCAATTATAACAACGCCCGGGCCCTCATCCGTAAGCTGGACCGGGACGAGTTGTTGCAGGAGCTGGTCAAGCAGTATCTCAGGGATTGATGTTTGATTGCGAGAAAAAGATGTCTGCGCTATGCGCAGACATCTTTTTTTCTGTTTGTGTTGCTGCTGCAACATACCACAGGGCACAGCTCTGGTATGCTTGGCTCACACAAACACAAGGAGGCGTTCCATATGAAACGCAAGATCATAAAAATTGACGAGGCCCTGTGTAACGGCTGCGGCCTGTGCGCCGCCGCCTGCCACGAGGGCGCCATCGAGATGGTAAATGGTAAGGCCAAACTGACCCGGGAGGACTACTGTGACGGGCTGGGCGATTGTCTGCCCGCCTGCCCCACCGGAGCCATCACGTTTGAAGAGCGGGAAGCTCCTGCCTACGACCACGCTGCCGTGCTGGCTGCCAAGGCAGCCAAGGAGAAAGCAGCCGCTCCCCTGCCCTGCGGCTGCCCGGGCAGCATGAGCCGGGCCATCCATCGTGATGAAGCCTCCCCTTCCCCCTGCGCCGGGCAGGTACCCAGCCAGCTGCGTCAGTGGCCGGTACAGATCAAGCTGGCACCCATCAATGCCCCTTACTTCGACGGCTGTCATCTGCTCATTGCCGCCGACTGCACGGCCTACGCCTACGGTAACTTCCATCAGGATTTCATCAAGGGCAGGGTAACGCTCATTGGCTGTCCCAAGCTGGATGAGGGCGATTATACTGAGAAACTGACTGCCATCCTGGCGGGCAACGACGTAAAGAGTGTCACCGTAGTCCGCATGACGGTACCCTGCTGCGGCGGTATCCAGCGGGCAGTTCAGAACGCCGTGGCCGCCAGCGGAAAGAATATTCCCCTGCGGGTTGCCATCGTAGCCCCCGACGGCTCCATACAGTAACTATCAAAATACCCCCGAATCGCTGAAAACAGCGGTCCGGGGGTATTTGATTTCAGCCAACCAGATAAGGGGCAAGCCACTGGAAGCAGCCCACCAGAATACAGGCCAGAACCAGCATGAAGAGGGCCCATTTCAGAACCGCAGACAGCACTTTGCTGTCCTGACCCACCAGGCCAACCGCCGCCACAGCGGTGGCAATACACTGGGGAGAGAGGATTTTTCCGATACCGGCACCCACAGAGTTTGCTGCCGCCAGCCAGTAGGGCGAAGCGCCGATGGCTGTGGCCGCTTCCGACTGAAGCCGGCCCAGCAATACCTCCGTGTTGGTACCGCTGCCGGTAACAAAGGCACCAATGGCAGCAATGATGGGGGAAACAAAGGGATAGAACACACCAGTAATGGAGACAAACAGCCCTGCCATGTCAGAGATCATACCGGAATAGGTCATGATCTTGGCCACCGCCAATACCGCCATAATGGTAACAATGGTGCGGCTCATCTGCTTCAGGGTGGCCAGGAAGGTCTCCCACATCAACCGTGCCCCTGCCTTCTGCACCACGCCGCCGATGATGGCCGCCACAAAGATGACCACACCGGGGGTGTTGACCCAACTGAAGGAGGTCAGCCCCGCCGTCTCAGCGGTGCTGATCTTGAAGGACGAGGCAAACTGAGACAGGAAGCTGTTGACCGGCGGCACCAGCTTGGAGGTAAGCAGCAGCAGCACAAAGATCAGCAGGAAGGGCAAAAAGGCCACCACCGGGGACATCGTCCCCCGCTCCCCCGTCTGGGCGGGCTGCCCACTGGACATCTGATATTCCGCGGGCACCGGCTTACCTTTCCGCAGCCGGGCCATGGCCAGCGTGCAGGCCAGGGACACCACGCTGCCCACCACTACCGTGAGCTCCGGCCCCAGGAAGTAGGACACCGCCAGCTCAGGCACCACAAAGGACAGACCGGCCACCAGGGTGATACCCACCACCCCTTTCAGGGCCTTGACGCCACCGCCGCCGGCAATCACCATCAGGAAGGGCATCAGGATCATGAAGGGAGCCATTTCCACCACGGTGGTAAAGGCCAGCGGGATGGCATCCAGCCCGGTCACACTGACCAGCGTGGTGGTGGGAATACCCACCGAGCCAAAGGCCGTGGGGAAGGCGTTGGCCAGCATACACACCAGGCAGGACAGCACCGGGTCCATACCCATACCTGCCAGCATACCGGCGGGAATGGCCACGGCGGTACCAAAGCCCGCCATTCCCTCCAGAAATCCGCCGAAGCACCAGCCGATCAGCAGGATGATGACCCGCCGGTCCCCCGACACATTGGACAGCATCCGCTTGATCACATCCATAGCGCCGGTGCGCAAAGACAGATTGTAAGTAAAAATGGCGGCGATGATCACCAGAATGATGGGCCACAGGGCCGCGGCAAAGCCCTCCAGGGCGGAGGTCAGGCAATCCACCGGCGGCATCTTCCACAGGGTCAGGGCCAGCACCGCCGTGAGCAGCAGCGCGATGAGACAGGCGCGATGGCCCGGCATTTTCAGAACAGCCAGCGCAATTATCAGCCAGACAATAGGCAGCAGCGTAAGGATCGACATCAACAACGGCATTGAAAACGGGACCTCCTTTGTCTCCTGCCGCCGCCGGACACAGGGCGGCGGCCCACTTTTTATTGGTTCTACCAATCAAAATACAAAAACCGAAATTCGCCCTTCTCTCCCTCCTTAATTTTTCCATACTTTTCCGCAGTAAATGATATTTCGATAAACTGACTGGTCTTATTATAAATTCGTACCAGCAAATTGTCCACTCCCTTTCTTTATTTCAGCTCAAAATTGGCGCTTTGCATAAATTCAAACCCATTTTTTCGGAATATGTGAGAAAATGAAAACTGGGGATTGCATTTTTCAAAAATTGTGGTAAAGTGTTGTCGTCAACAAGGTGGTCGTACCACTCGATTCTTAATTCCGATCTGCAAGGAGGTATTTTGAATGGCACTCACCATTCCCTTTGGATCTTCCGGCATGACGCTGCACGCGGATCTGTCCGGGGCTGAGGTACTCACTTCCCACATTGGAGAACTGACTGCCTCCGACACAGAGGACGGACTGGTCCTGGCCGCCATGGCCAAGCCCATTGACTCCAAGCCACTGCATGAGCTGGCCGCCGGCAAGAAAACCTGCACCATCATCATCAGCGACCACACCCGGCCGGTACCCAGCAAGCACATTCTCCCCCATATGCTGGCTGAGCTGCGTCAGGGCAACCCAGACATCCAGGTCACTCTGCTGGTAGCCACCGGCTTCCACCGCCCCACCACCAAGGAGGAGTTGGTTGGCAAGCTGGGGCAGGACATCGTGGACCATGAGACCATCGTGATTCACGACAGCCGGGACGCCGCCTCCAACGTGAAGATCGGTGTGCTCCCCTCCGGCGCCGACTGCGTCATTGACCGGCTGGCAGTGGAGACCGACCTGCTGGTGGCCGAGGGCTTCATTGAGCCTCACTTCTTCGCCGGCTTCTCCGGCGGCCGCAAGAGCGTGCTGCCCGGCGTGTGCGATCAGGTCACCGTTCTGGGCAACCACTGCTCCAAGTTTATTGCCTCCCCCTGCGCCCGCACCGGCGTGCTGGACGGCAACCCCCTCCACGCCGATATGCTGGCGGCGGCCAGTATGGCCAAGCTGGCTTACATCGTAAACGTCATCATTGACGAGGACAAGAAGGTAGTGGCCGCCTTTGCCGGCGACCCGGAGACCGCCCACCGCAAGGGCTGTGACTTCCTGCTGGGTTACTGCCAGGTCAAGCCGGAGCGCCGGGGCGATATCGTCATCTCCAGCAACGGCGGCTACCCCCTGGATCAGAACATCTACCAGAGCGTCAAGGGTCTCACCGCGGCGGAAGCTGCCGCGGCCGAGGGCGGCGTGCTCATTATGGTCAGCTCCTGCATGGACGGGGCCGGCGGGGACAGTTTCTATCATGCCCTGCGTGACGCCTCCTCCCCCCAGGCCCTGACCGATGAGATCCTGGCCACGCCGCAGGATCAGACCAAGCCGGATCAGTGGGAGTTTCAGATCCTGGCCCGGGTGCTGTGCAAGCATCGCGTAATCTATGTCACCGTACCTGAGCAGCGCCATACCATCGAGGATATGAAGATGGAATGGGCCCCCGACGTGGACACCGCTTTGGAGCGGGCCCGTCAGGCCAAGGGTGCCGACGCCCATCTGGTGGTCATTCCCAATGGTATTTCCGTCATGGTGCGGGAGTAAGTCCCGTTTCCCATTCGTTAATACATTTTGCCTGAACTATGTATGGAGGAGGTTCTACTTATGGCAACGTACAATCCCGTCACGCCTGAAATCATCGCTCAGCTGGAGCAGGTGGTACCCGGCCGCGTCGTGGTAGGTGGCGACGTCAATCCCGACTATGCCCGGGATGAGATGCCCATCTACGGCGTGAAGATGCCCGAAGTATCCATCGACGTGCTCACCACCGAAGAGGTGGCCGGCATCGTCAAGATCTGCTACGACAACAACATCCCCGTCACCACCCGGGGCGCGGGCACCGGCCTGGTGGGCGGCTGCACCCCCGTGTGCGGCGGCGTGGTACTCTGCACCATGCGGATGAACAAGATCCTGAGCTATGACCTGGAAAACTTCGCCGTCACTGTCCAGCCCGGCGTGCTGCTGCAGCAGCTGGCCGACGATGCTCTCACCCACGGCTGCCTCTATCCCCCCGATCCCGGCGAGAAGATGGCTACCCTGGGCGGCAACGTGGCCACCAATGCCGGCGGTATGCGGGCTGTCAAGTACGGCGCCACCCGTGACTATGTGCGGGCCATGACCGTGGTCCTCCCCACCGGTGAGATCACCCACTTCGGCAGCACCGTGTCCAAGACCAGCTCCGGTTACAGCCTGACCAACCTGATGGTGGGCTCCGAGGGCACCCTGGGCATCATCACCGAGCTGACCCTGAAGCTCATCCCCGCCCCCAAGGCCACCGTCAGCCTCATCGTCCCCTACGAGGATCTGGACGCCTGCATCTCCACTGTGCCCAAGATCTTTATGAATCACTTCAAGCCCCAGGCTGTGGAGTTCTTTGAGAAGGAGATCCTGGTCTCCTCCGAGGAGTATCTGGGCAAGCAGGCCTTCCCCCACACCTTTGACGGCGTGGATGTGGGCGCCTATCTGCTGCTCACCTTCGACGGCGACTCCATGGACGAGCTGGATCCCATTGTGGAGAGCGCTGCCGAGATGCTGGTGGAGGAGGGTGCGCTGGACGTGCTCATTGCCGACACCCCGGGCAAGCTGAAGGACGCCTGGGCCGCCCGTTCCTCTTTCCTGGAGGGCATCGAGGAGCAGACCAAGCTGCTGGACGAGTGCGACGTGGTGGTTCCCGTCAATCAGATCGCCAACTACGTGGCCTTTGTCAACGAGGCCAAGAGCAATTACGACTTCGAGGTCAAGTACTTCGGTCATGCCGGCGACGGCAACCTGCACATCTATGAGTGCTCCAACACCATGGACGAGGCCGAGTTCCGCAAGCAGGTGGATCAGTTCCTCAGCGCCATCTATCAGAAGGCTGTGGAGCTAGGCGGACAGATCTCCGGCGAGCACGGCATCGGTTATGGCAAGGTCAAATACCTGGCCGAGGCTGTTGGCCCGGTGAATATGGCGCTGATGCAGGGCATCAAGAAGGTCTTTGACCCCAAGATGATCCTCAATCCCGGCAAGGTGTGTTGCACTCTGTGATCGTTCGGAAAGGAGTTTCGTTATGAATATTCTGGTATGCATCAAGCAGGTCCCGGACACGACGGAGATCAAGATCGATCCCGTCACCAACACCCTGGTCCGGGACGGCGTTCCCAGCATCATCAATCCCTTTGACGGCTACGCCCTGGAAGCCGCCGCCCGCATCAAGGACAAGGACCCCGACACCCACATCGTGGTGCTGTCCATGGGTCCCAAGCAGGCCGAGGCCGCTCTGCGTGAGGCTCTGGCCATCGCCGCCGACAAGGCTTATCTGGTCACCGACCGTATGTTCGGCGGTTCCGACACCCTGGCCACCAGCTACATCCTCTATAATGCCATTTCCAAGGTGGAGGAGCTGGAGGGCGTCAAGTTCGACGCTATCTTCTGCGGCAAGCAGGCCATCGACGGCGACACCGCTCAGGTGGGTCCCGAGCTGGCTGAGCTGCTGAACTACCCCCAGGTGACCTACGCGCTGGAGGCCACCAATGCCGACGGTACTCTGCACATCCTGAAGGAGGGCGAGGACGGCAACTATCTGATCGGTGTCAAGACCCCCTGCCTGATCACCTTCACCAAGCCCTCCTTTGACCCCCGCTTCCCCACCATCAAGCGGAAGATGGCCGCCCGCAAGGCCGTCATTGAGAACCTGACCTCCGCCGAGCTGACCAGCATTGATCCCGCCCGGGCCGGTCTGAAGGGCTCCCCCACCAAGGTGAAGAAGACCTTCGTGCCCCCCCGCAAGGAGGCCGGCATGGTGATCAAGGAAGAGACCGGCGAAGAGTCCGCTCAGAAGCTGTTCGCGCTGCTGAGCGAGGCCCATGTGATTTAAGGGAGGCGCACAACATGGAAGCGAAAACCAAGGACCTTTGGGTATTTGTAGAAACCAAGGAGGATGGCTCCGCCAAGAATGTGGGTATCGAGCTGCTGGGCCCCGGCCGTGAGCTGGCCGACAAGCAGGGCGGCAAGCTGGTGGCTGTGGTCATCGGCTGCGGCGTGAAGGCCGCAGTGGACGAGGCCGCCTGCTATGGCGCGGATCAGGTCCTCTACATCGACGGCGAAGAGTTCCGTCAGTATTCCACTGACGCCTATGTGGCCGCTCTGGATCACCTGGTGGAGACCTATGGTCCCACTACTATGCTCATCGGCGCCACTCCCAATGGCCGTGACATGGGCCCCCGCCTGTCCAGCCGCCTGCAGACCGGCCTGACCGCCGACTGCACCGGCCTGGCTATCGACGAAGAGACCGGCTGTGTGGCCTGGACCCGTCCCGCCTTCGGCGGCAACCTGATGGCCACCATCCTGTGTACCGATCACCGGCCCCAGCTGGGCACCGTCCGCCCCGGCGTGTTCAAGAAGCCTGAGGCCGGCGAGGCCAAGGCCGAGGTGGTGAAGGTGGACTTCTCCTTCCCCGCCGAGTCCATCCGCACCGAGATCCTGGAGGTCATCAAGGAGACCGCCGGCGAACTGGTTGACCTGGAGGGTGCCGACATCATCGTCGCCGGCGGCCGCGGCGTGGGCAGCGCCGAGGGCTTTGAGCCCGTCCGCCAGCTGGCTGAGGCCCTGGGCGCCACCGTGGGCGCCTCCCGCGCCGCTGTGGATGCCGGCTGGATCTCTCACTCCCATCAGGTTGGCCAGACCGGCAAGACCGTGGGACCCAAGCTGTACATCGCCTGCGGCATCTCTGGCGCCATCCAGCATCTGGCTGGTATGAGCTCCTCCGATGTGATCGTGGCCATCAATAAGGACCCCGACGCCCCCATTTTCGGTGTTGCCGACTACGGCATCGTGGGCAACCTCTTCGAGGTGCTGCCCGCCCTGACCGCCGAGATCAAGAAGATGAAAGGCTAAGTATTGTCAGACCCGTTGGGCCGCGGCCGGAACGGCCGGCAAGACCGGCAGGGGCGTCCCCCCGCCCCTGCCGGTCTTGCCGGCCG
>NZ_NFIB01000032.1:0-30868 GCF_002159385.1 Flavonifractor sp. An52 | reverse complement strand
GTCCGGGGGAGGGCGGGGCCTCCACCGCTGGAGCGGCACGGAGGGCGCTCCACAGCAGATAGCCGTCCACAGCGATCAGGCAGACCAGCAGGATGGCGTTGGGGAGCAGGCCAGTCATCCCGCCCGCCAACAGGGTTTTCCCAATCTGGTAAACGCTTCGCAGGGTGAGCAGCAGGCTGACGGCACACAGCAGCCAGAGGTAACTCTGCCGGGTCATGGCAAGGCCCCCTTTCCAAGGCTTGCAGGTGGATCTCTTCACAATCATTGTACCATTTTTCCTTTGGAATGCAATTGATTCCCAAGAAAAACACATCTCCGGAAATGTTTACTGCGGGATTGTGCCCAACCCCCGGAATGTGGTATGATAACAGGTACGAGATCACGAGGGAAAGAGGGATGCCCTATGCCGGAGCTGCTGCTGCCGGGCAATATCATATCCATGGACGCCCGGGCCGCTGACCGGCTCACCGCCTGCGGCAATGGGGACGCCGCTCTGCTCTACCTGTGGCTGCTCCGCCACGGGGGACAGCTGGACCCCGCCCAGGCCCGGAAGGGGCTCAAATGGGACGGCCAGCGGCTGGAGGAGGCCTCCGCCGCCCTGGTGAATCTGGGCCTGTCCGACGGCAAGACCCAGGCCGAGGCCCCCCCCATCCCCGCCCCCCAGGGTCTGCCGGACTACACCGCCGCCGACATCACCCGGGAGATCGAGGACACCACCTCTACCTTCCCCGGTCTGGTGAACGAGGTCCAGCGCCGGCTGGGCAAAGTGCTGTCCACCGCCGATCTGAAGAGCCTGTATACCCTGTATGACTACCTGGCTCTCCCCGCCGAGGTGATCTGCCTGCTGGTGAGCTGGTGCGTGGAGGAGTTTGAACGGAAATACGGCGTAGGCCAGAAGCCCCGGATGTCCCAGGTGCTGAAGGAGGGCTTCGCCTGGAAGCGGCTGGGAGTGGACACCGCCCAGGCCGCCGACGCCCACCTGAAACGCAAGAGCCTCTACCGCACCCGGGAGGGGGCCATCCTCCAGCTGCTGGGTCTCAAGCCCCGGCCCCTGGTGGAGAAGGAGAAGCGGAAGGTGGCGGCCTGGACCGACATGGGCTTTTCCGACGACGTGCTGCGGCTGGCCTACGAAAAGACGGTGTACAAGAAGCAGCAGATGGACTGGGATTACATGAACGGCATCCTGACGGGCTGGCACAAGAAGAACCTACATACCCTGGCGGAGATCGAGGCGGGGGACAAGCCCGCCCGGACGGCCCAGAGCGCCCCCTCCGCCGGCAGCAGGCCGGCCATGCAGGACCACCCCGCCGCCCCCGGCGATGTGGACCGGCGTGTGCGGGAGGATCTGGAACGGATGCGGGAATTTCTCCGGCAGGAGAAGGAACGGGACAAGGAGGGATAAGCCATGGGATACGAAGCCAGCGTGCTCTACCGGGCCACCAAACGGCTGGAGGAGGGCCGCCGCCGGCGGGAGGAGGCTCTTGCCCGCCGCAAGACGGAGATCTATGCCCAGCTGCCCCGGGTCCGGGAGATCGACAAGGAGCTGAAGGGGACGGTGTACCAGATCATCGCCTCCTCTCTGCGGGAGGGGCGGGACCCCGGCCCCTCCATCCAGGTCATCAAGGACCACAATCTGTCCCTCCAGGCCGAACGCACCCAACTGCTCCTCCAGAACGGCTGGGGTGCCGACGCCCTGGACGAGCAGCCCGCCTGCCCCAAGTGCAACGACACCGGCTGGGTGGGCGCCCAGATGTGTACCTGCCTGAAAAAGCTGTGCGGCGAGGAGCAAATTAAGGAGCTGTCCAAGCTGCTGGATCTGGGCGAGCAGTCCTTTGAGACCTTCTCCATGGACTACTACTCCCCCCTGCCCTGGCCGGGGGAGGTCATGTCCCCCCGGGAGAACATGGAGTTCATCTTCGATTTGTGCTCCAACTACGCCCGGAAGTTCGGGCGGTTTAAGCTGCGCAACCTGTTCCTCTCCGGGGCGCCGGGACTGGGCAAGACCTTCCTGTCCGCCTGCATTGCCCGCACCGTGTCGGAAAACGGCTTCTCCGTGGTGTACGATACGGCGGTCAATGTGTTTGCCCGGTTTGAGGAGCAGAAGTTTGCCCGGGACAAGCTGGACGCCGACGAGGCAAAAGACGAGACAAAGCGCTACCTGGGCTGCGACCTGCTGATTCTGGACGATCTGGGCAGCGAGCTCACCACCCCCTTCGTCCAGTCCGCCCTGTATACCCTGGTCAACTCCCGGCTCATGGCGGGGAAACAGACGGTGATTTCCTCCAACCTGACCATGACCCAGGTGCGCCAGCGCTACACGCCGCAAATTTCCTCCCGGCTGGAGGGAGAGTACCGGGTGCTGCCCTTCTACGGAGAGGACATCCGGCTGCAAAAGAAACGGGATTTATAAACCATTGATAAAGGAGACCTACCATTGAACGAGATCATTCTGCTCAAGCTGGGGGAGCTGGTCCTGAAGGGCCTGAACCGCCGCACCTTTGAGGATAAGCTGATTGCCAACGCCAAGCGACGCCTGAAGCACCACGGCGATTTCAAGGTGTACTGCAAGCAGTCCACCATGTATGTGGAGCCCAAAAACGACGACTGCGACCTGGACGGAGCCTGGGAGGCTATGACCAGGCTGTTCGGCGTGGTGGGCCTGAGCCGGGCCCGGGCCTGCGAGAAAGACAAGGACGCCATGCTCCAGACCGCCATTGAGTACCTGGGGGACAAGCTGGCTGCCGCCAAGACCTTCAAGGTGGAGTCCAAGCGGGCCGACAAGACCTTCCCCATGACCTCCATCCAGCTGTCCCAGTATGTGGGAGGCGAGCTGGACGAGAAATACCCCAATCTGAAGGTGGACGTACACAATCCTGAGCTCACCGTCTATCTTGAAGTACGGGACTACGCCGCCTACGTCCACGCCGACCCGGAGCCGGGCGCCGGCGGTCTGCCGGTGGGCGTTGGGGGCCGGGCGGTGAGCCTGCTCTCCGGCGGCATCGACTCCCCGGTGGCCTCCTGGATGATCGCCAAGCGGGGCATCGCTCTGGAGATGGTCCACTTCTTCTCCTACCCCTACACCTCCGAGGAGGCCAAGCAGAAGGTGCTGGACCTGGCCAAGCTGCTCACCCCCTGGTGTGGGCGGCTCACCGTCCATGTGGTACCCTTTACTGAGATCCAGGAAGAGCTGCGCCGGAAGTGCCCCGAGGAGCTGTTCACTGTCCTCATGCGCCGGTTCATGATGCGCATTGCCCAGGCGGTGGCCGCCCGTTGCGGCGCCGGGGCCATCGTTACCGGTGAGTGCCTGGGTCAGGTGGCCAGCCAGACCATGGAGGCCATGCGGGCCACCACCGCCGTGTGCGACCTGCCCATTCTGCGCCCTGTGGTGGGCATGGACAAGGAGGAGATCGTGCGGATCGCCCGTAAGATCAACACCTTTGAGACTTCCATCCTGCCCTACGAGGACTGCTGCACCGTGTTCACTCCCCGCCATCCCCGGCTGCGGCCGGTGCTGGGGGAGCTGGAGCACGCCGAGGAGGCCCTGGATGTGGAGGGCCTGGTGAAGGCCGCCGTGGAGGGCATCGAGCGTATCCAGGTCTGAATCACCTCTTTCCCAATTCAACAAAGGAAGTGTTTCCTCATGTCTCATACCGCGGAACTCATTGCCGTGGGTACGGAATTGCTGCTGGGCAACATCGCCACCTCCCCGCGGAATCACTGATTCCGCAGGGACCCCATATCTTTTACGTCCTCGGGCGGAATGAATCCGCCCTGCGGAAATGCTTCGCTGCGCTGCGCATTTGCGGCGGCACTAGCCGCCGATGCCGGTGTTGGCGATAGGAGGTTTTTTCCATGTCCCACACAGCCGAACTCATTGCAGTCGGTACAGAACTTTTGCTGGGCAACATCGCCAACACCGATGCCCAGATGCTGTCCCAGGGGCTGAGCGCCCTGGGCATCAACGTCTACTACCACACGGTGGTGGGGGACAATCCGGACCGGCTGCGCGCCGCCGTGGAGCTGGCCAAGACCCGGGCGGATATTATCATCACCACCGGCGGCCTGGGTCCCACCTGCGACGACCTGACCAAGAATGTGCTGGCCCAGTGCTTCGGCAGGCAGCTGGTGTTTCATGAGCCCTCCGCCCGGCGGATCGAGGCCTATTTCCAGCGGCTCCATCCCAACCGCCCCATGACGGACAACAACTACCAGCAGGCCATGCTGCCTGAGGGTTGCACCGTGCTGGAAAACGACTGGGGCACCGCCCCTGGCGTGGCCTTTGAGGCCGATGGTGTCCGGGTCATCATGCTCCCCGGCCCGCCCCGGGAGTGCAGGGCCATGTTCACCTACCGGGTGGTCCCCTATCTGAAGGAGTTGGCCGACGGGGTCATTGTGTCCCGCACCCTGAAGCTGTTCGGCATCGGGGAGTCCTCCATGGAGGCTCAGCTGCGGGAGCGGATGAACGCCATGACCAACCCCACCCTGGCCCCCTACGCAAAAGAGGGGGAATGTGAGCTCCGCATCACCGCCAAGGCTGCCGACGAGGAGGCCGCCCACGCCCTCATTGACCCGGTGGAGGCCGACCTGAAGGCCCACTTCGGCCCTCTGGTCTACGGAGTGGATATTCCCTCTCTGGAGGCGGCGGTCTTTGCTCTCCTGAAGGAGAAGAGCCTCACCCTGGGTACTGCCGAGAGCTGCACCGGTGGCCTGGTGGCCAAGCGGATGACCGATCTGGCCGGGGTATCCTCGGTGTTCCGGGGGGGCGTGGTGAGCTACGCCACCGAAGTGAAGCACACCGTCCTGGGTGTGGACCAGGACCTGCTGGACCAGTACGGCGCTGTCAGTGAACCGGTGGCCCGGGCCATGGCCGAGGGGGCCCGGAAGGTGCTGGGCTGTGACCTGGCTATCTCCACCACCGGCGTGGCGGGCCCTGACCCCGACGAGCGGGGCAACCCGGTAGGGCTGGTGTTCATCGGCCTGGCCACCCCCGACGGCACCTGGGTCCGTAAGGTGAATCTGTCCATGGGCCGCCAGCGCATCCGCCATATTGCCGCCAGCCACGGCTTTGACCTGGCCCGGCGATATCTGTCCGGTCTGGAGCTGAAATAAACAAAACACGGTGTATTTTCCGGAAAGGAAAATACACCGTGTTTTTATTTTCGGGGGTTACTCCTGCTCATCCTGAGGGTTGGATTCCTCCTCCTGAGCCTCCTCGACTGCCTGATAGGCGGCGGGGGGCTGGATGGCGGCGGGATCGGTGAACACCAGCTCGAAGGCGGCGGCGTCCATATTCTCGTACTTCAGCAGGTAGTCGGCCACAAAGTCCAGCTCCTTGCGCCGGGCGGAGAGGATCTCCACGCAGCGGTTGTAGGCGCCGTCGATAAGGCCCTTGATCTCCTGATCAATGAGGGCGGCAACCTCTTCCGAGTAGTTCTTGGTCTGGGCCATGGAGCGGCCGATGAACACCTCGTCGTGGCCGGAGTCAAAGACCACGTTGCCCACCTTGTCGCTCATGCCGTAGCGGGTGACCATATTGCGGGCGATGGCGCTGGCCTTCTGCAGGTCGTTGCCCGCTCCGGTGGAGATATCGCCCAGGGCCAGCTGCTCGGCGGCCCGGCCGCCCAGACAGACGGCAATGCGCTCGGTGAGCTGCTGCTTGGACTGGAAGGTCACATCCTCCTGGGGCAGGGAGATGGTCATGCCGCCTGCCATACCACGGGGGATGATAGTGATCTGGTGGACCGGGTCCTGGGTCTTGAGGTCGTGGATCACGATGGCGTGGCCCGCCTCATGGTAGGCGGTGAGCTTGCGCTCCCGCTCAATGACCACCCGGCTCTTCTTCTCGGGACCGGCGATGACCTTGATGACAGCTTCGTTCAGGTCCTTCATGCCGATGAAGCGGCGGTGCTGGCGGGCGGCCAGCAGGGCGGCCTCGTTCATCAGGTTCTCCAGGTCGGCGCCGGTAAAGCCGCCGGTACCCTTGGCCAGCTCCGCCAGAGACACGTCGTCTCCCAGGGGCTTGTTGCGGGCATGGACCTTCAGAATGGCCTCGCGGCCCTTGATGTCGGGATAGCCCACATAGACCTGCCGGTCGAACCGGCCGGGCCGCAGCAGGGCGGGGTCCAGGATGTCCTGGCGGTTGGTGGCCGCCATGACCACCACGCCCTCGTTGTTGCCGAAGCCGTCCATCTCCACCAGCAGCTGGTTAAGGGTCTGCTCACGCTCGTCATGACCGCCGCCCAGGCCCGCGCCTCTCTGGCGGCCCACGGCGTCGATCTCGTCGATGAACACAATGGCGGGGGCGTTCTTCTTGGCCTGGTCAAACAGGTCACGGACACGGCTGGCGCCTACGCCCACATAGAGCTCCACGAAGTCGGAGCCCGAGATGGACAGGAAGTGGACCCCGGCCTCTCCGGCCACCGCCTTGGCCAGCAGGGTTTTACCGGTGCCGGGAGGGCCTACCAGCAGTACGCCCTTGGGGATACGGGCACCCAGGTCCAGGAACCGGCGGGGGTCCTTGAGGAACTCCACGATCTCCTGCAGTTCTCCCTTTTCCTCCTCGGCGCCGGCCACGTCGTCAAAGGTGACCTTCTTCTGCTCGTCGGCAACCGTGCGGGTACGGGCCCGGCCAAAGCGGGCGGTGCGGTCGGCTCCGCCGCCTCCGCCCCCGCCGCCAGCCTGGCGGAGGAACATGAAGTACCAAAGCATTCCAAAGACCACCAGCACCGCGATCCAGGGCAGGAAGCTGACCCAGAAGGGAGGCTCGAAGCCGGCGGGGTAGTCGTAGTCCTGGATAATCCCCAGCTGCATCTGCTCCACGATCAGGTCGTTGAAGTCGTTGTAGAACCACTGGGGATTGGCCACGTCGTAGGTGACGGTGGCTTTGCCGCCCACCGCCTCCTTCAGCCAGAGGGTGACGGTTTTATTGTCCAGCTCCACCTTGGTGACCTGCTGCTGTTCCAGCAGGCGGCGGACCTGGCCGTAGGTCATGTTGTCCCCGGTGTTCATGCCGCCCCGGAGGATAAAGATGGATACGATCAGCAAAATGGCAATGAGTACATAAAAGCCTACATCCCGCAGGCTTCCGTTACGTTTCAAGGAACAGACACGTCCTTTCCGGGTAGATTTGAGGAGCCTTATTCCCCGCCGTACACGGAGGGCTTCAGCACGCCGATGTAGGGCAGATTGCGGTACTTCTCTGCGTAGTCCAGGCCGTAACCCACCACGAAGTAGTCGGGGATGGAGAAGCCGGAGTAGCTGACCTCTACTTCCTTCACCCGGCGGGAAGGCTTATCCAGCAGGGTGCACAGCCGCACGGAGGCGGGCTTGCGGGCCTGGAGCAGCTGGAGCAGGTAGCTCAGGGTGTTGCCGCTGTCCAGAATGTCCTCCACCACAATCAGGTCCTTGCCCTCGATCTGCTCGGACAGGTCCTTGATGATCTTGACCTGGCCGGAGCTGGAGGTGCCGGCGCCGTAGGAGGACACCGCCATGAAATCCACGGTGCAGGGCAGGTGGATCTGCCGCACCAGGTCGGCCATAAAGACGAAGGAACCCCGCAGCACGCTCACCAGCAGAGGCTGCTTGCCTTCATAGTCCTTGTCGATCTGAGCGGCGATCTCCGCCACCCGGTTTTTCAGCTCCTCCTCGGAAAAGAGGACCCGCTCAACGTCTTTGTCCAGCATATGTTCCATATTTCTCCTTACCTTTCCTTCCAGAATACCACTTCCCAGGCCGGTTGGCCGGGCTGGGCCATACGGTCTCTATGGGGGCCAAGACCGGCTGCCGCCAGCACGCCCCGTTCATCCGCCAGCACCGGAATGCGGTCCCGGTCCCGACGGGGAATTTTCTCGTCTATCATCCATTTTTTTAGGGTTTTGGTGTCCCGGCCCGGCAGGGCCAGTTCATCCCCCGTCTGACGGGGACGCAGGACCAGGGACCCCTGAACCTCCTGAGATAAATACCAGGCGTTGGGCTTTTGCTGCTCTTTGGGGGGACAGGTTACTGCCCGACAGGAGCAGCGCCAGTCGGTGCCCTCCGGGGCGGTCTCTCCGTCGGTGTTCAGAGGACAGGGGGTCATCGCCGGGTTGTCGCTCTGGGTGGTAATGAGCAGCTCCTTGTACACCCGCTGGGCCAGCCGCCCGTTGGGCAGGAAGGCCACCGCCGAGGGATCGTCTCCCACGGCCAGGTCCACCACCGCTTTCAGATGGGCGGCAGAGCAATCGGTGTTGCCGTCCCCCGTCATTTCCAACAGGCGGCGGGCCGCCCGGGGGGCAATGGCGGCGGGGAGCTCTGCAATGTAGTGGGCCTCGATGACCAGGTCGTCCTCCGCCCAGCGGGCGTGGCTGCAAGCCATGGCGGCCTGGGCGTTGAGGTAGTCGTTGTCGGCCCGGAGATAACCCATCGTTTCCACAGAGCGCTCGGTCAGCCGGGGGTTCAGCTCCCGCAGTACCGGAATCACCTGACGCCGCAGCCTGTTACGGGCGTAGCGCTCGTCGGTGTTGGTGCAGTCCTCCACATGGGCCAGGTGGTGCTCTTCCAGATAGGCTTCAATGTCCGCCCGTGGGGTGGTGAGCAGGGGGCGCACCAGGTCTCCCCGGCGGGGCGGGATGCCTGCCAGACCGTGGAGCCCGGCTCCACGGGTCAGGTGGAGCAGCAGGGTCTCCAGATTGTCGTCGGCGTTGTGGGCGGTGGCGATGCGGTCACAGCCCAGCTGTTCCGCCGTACGGCGGAGGAACTCGTACCGCAGTTCCCGGCCGGTCTCCTCCACCCCCAGGCCACGGCGGGTGGCTTCGCCGTACACATCGCCCCTCTCCACCACGCAGGGGATGTTCCGCTCTTTGCAGAAGTGTTCCACAAAGGCGGCGTCTCCATCGGCGGCCTCCCCCCGCATCCCGTGGTGGTAGTGGGCGGCGGCTACCTGAAAACCACCCTCAGCTGACAGGCTGTGGAGCAGGTGGAGCAGGCAGATGGAATCAGCCCCGCCGGACACGGCACACAGCACCTTGCCCCCCCAGGGGAGCATATCGTATTCGGTTGTGAGGGCCTTGACGGTTTCCAGCATAAAGGTGTTCTCCTGTGGTGTTCCTGTAGGGGTGATTCTAATACTCACTGTGTCTCCGGTCGATGGAAGAGAAGGTGGTGTACTCGGGCAGCCACTGCAGCTCCACCGTGCCGGTCTCGCCATGACGGTTCTTGGCGATGATGCACTCGGCCAGGTTGTGGTTCTCACTGGTCTCATTATAGTAGTCGTCCCGGTAGAGGAACATGACGATATCGGCGTCCTGCTCGATGGCGCCCGACTCACGCAGGTCGGACAGCATGGGCCGCTTGTTCTGGCGGCTCTCGGGACCACGGGACAGCTGGGACAGACAGACCACCGGCACGTTGAGCTCCTTGGCCATGATCTTCAGGGCACGGGAGATGTCGGAGACGATCTGCTGGCGGTTGTCACTGCTGCGGGTGGGACCGCCGGCGGAGGTCATGAGCTGGAGGTAGTCTATGACCACCAGACCCAGATTATCCACCCGGCGGCACTTGGCGTTCATGTCGGCCACGGAGAGGGCGGGGTTGTCGTCAATGAGAATCTGGGTCTGGTTAAGGGCCGCCGAGGCGGCGGCAATCTTGGACCAGTCCTCCTCGCCCAGCTTGCCGGTGACCAGCTTCTTGTTGTCCACGAAGGCCTCGCCGGAGATGAGGCGCATGGCCAGCTGCTCCCGGCTCATTTCCAGAGAGAAAAAGACCACCGTCTTGCCGGAGAACTTGCCGGCGTGGAGCAGCATATTCAGGGCGAAGGAGGTCTTGCCCATGCCGGGTCGGGCGGCCAACAGGATCAGGTCGGACTTGTTCAGGCCGGAGATGGCCATATCCACGTCGGGCAGGCCGGTACTCAGGCCGGGTACGGCGGAATCGCTGGCGGCCAGCTCGTTCAGCCGCTCGTACACGTTGAGAATGACGCCGGAGATGTGGGTCAGACCCTGGGAGGCCCGGCCTTGACGGATGGCGTAGATCCGCTGCTCGGCGGCCTCCAGCACCTCCTGACCGGTGCCGGTGCCCTCCTGTACCAGGGCGGTGAGATCCCCCGCCGTCTCGGCAATGCGGCGAAGCAGGGCCTTGTCCTTGACGATGGCCACATACTCCTTCACGTTGGCCGCCGTGGGGGTGACCTCCATCAGCTGGAGGATATAGTTGCGGGAGGTGTTCTCGTCGTATACCCCGTTCTGGCGCATATGGTCCAGCACGGTCACTGGGTCAATGGTGAGGGAGAAGTTGAACATGGAGTAGATGGTCTCGTAGATCTCCCGGTTGGTGCGCAGGTAGAAGTCCTCAGGCTTCAGCTCCTCGATCACATCGGGTACGCACCGGGCGTCGATGAGCATGGCGCCCAGCACGCTCTGCTCGGCCTCCACGCTATGGGGCATCTGCCGCAGCAGCAGTTCCTCTTCGGTTGCCATGTTCCTTCACCTCCCCTGGACGGGCCGATGTGGGCATCGGCCCCTACGCATAGTTACTGCTCGGCCACGACCACCTTCAGGGTGCCGGTGACCTCGTAGCCCAGCTTCACCTTCAGCTCGTAGGTGCCAAAGGCCTTGATGGGCTCATCCTGCACGATCTTGGTCTTCTGGATGGTGATGCCGTGCTGGGCGGAGAGGGCGTCGGCGATCTCCTTGGTGGTGACGGCGCCAAAGAGCCGTCCGCCGTTGCCCGCCTTGGCCACAACCTTGACGGAGAGCTCCTTCAGCTTGGCGGCGGTGGCCTCGGCCTCCGCCTTCTCGGCGGCCATCTGGGCGGCCTTGGCCTTCTCCTGCATCTTCATGGTGTTGATATTCTCCGCGGTGGCCAGGACCGCCAGCTTGCGGGGAAGAAGGAAGTTGCGGGCGTAGCCGTCGCTGGCCTCGATCATCTGGCCCTTCTTGCCCTGGCCCTTTACGTCCTGCTGCAAAATCACTTTCATAACTATTATCTCCTTCCTGTTAGGCTTCCCCAGGGGGAAGCTGTCACGCAAAGCGTGACTGATGAGGGAAATGGTATCGGATCCCTCATCCGCCCCCTACGGGGGCACCTTCCCCCGAGGGGAAGGCTTTTTTATTCATCCTCCAGATACTGATCAATGGCCTGAAGGAGCAGCTTGGTCACCTCGTCCACCGTCTTGCCGGGGACCTGAGCGCCTGCGGTAGCGGCGTTGCCGCCGCCGCCCAGCTTCTCCAGCACCACCTGTACGTTCACATCCCCCATGCTCCGGGCGGACAGGATGACCCGCCCCTCATTATCGGGGAAGAGAACGAAGGAGGTGTCGATGCCCGAGATATTTAAGAGCTCGTCGGCAGCTTGGGCGGCAGTGATGCGGCCTACGGTGTGGTCCACACGGGCCACGGCAATGCCGTCCTTGTACATCCGGGCGGTCTGGATGATGTCGTACTTGGCAATGGTGCCGTCCAGATCGTTCTGGAACAGCTTCTTCACGTCGCCGGTGTCGGCGCCGGAGCGGCGCAGGAAGGCCGCCGCCTCAAAGGTGCGGCTGCCGGTGCGCATGGTAAACTGTTTGGTGTCCAGCACCATGCCCGCCAGCAGGGCCTCCGCCTCGATCTTCAGCAGGTCGGCAGGCTCCAGCAGATACTGGGACAACTCGGTGACCAGCTCACTGGCGGAGGAGGCGTAGGGCTCGTGGAAGTTGAGGGCGGCGTCGGCGATATAGGAGGAGGCGCGGCGGTGGTGGTCGATGACCGCCACCTTGTGGACCGCCTCCAGCAGGTCCTGGCTCACCACCTGCTCGGGACGGTTGGTATCCACCACCACCAGCAGGCAGTTGGAGTCGGCCAGCAGAATGGCATCCTGGGGGGAGAGGAACACGTCCTTGTACTCGGGAACCTGGCTCAGCCGGTCGCTCATCTCGCTGGCCGGGTTGACCCCCGGCTCCCGTACGATATGGACCGGGGTGCCCTTTTTCCGGGCCATGGCGCATACGCCGGCGGCGGCGCCGATGCAGTCCAGGTCGGGGTACTTGTGGCCCATGACGAACACGGTGGAGGCGTCGGCCATCAGCTCGCCCAGGGCGTTGGCCATGACCCGGCTCTTCACCTTGGTGCGCTTCTCCAGCTCCTTGGTGCGTCCGCCGAAGAACTCAAAGTTGAATTTGTTCTTCACCACCACCTGGTCACCGCCCCGGCTGAGGGCCATTTCCACCGACAGAGCGGCGTACTGGAACAAATCGCCCAGGTTGTCGCCGTCCTTGCCAATGCCGATGGACAGGGTGGCCTGAATGCCCGAGGGGCTGGTCACCTGGCGCACGGTGTCCAGGATGGAGAATTTGCCCTCCTGGAACTGGGCCAGGAAGCGCTCCTCAAAGAGGAAGAGGTAGCGGTCCCGCTCATACCGGGTAAACACACCCTGGGCGGGGGCAACCCACTGGGCCAGCCGGTCGTCGATCTCGCTGCGCATGGCCGACTTGGCGCTGTCGTTGGCGCCCTTCATCAGCTCCTCGTAGTTGTCCACCGTCAGGATGGCTACCACGGGGCGGGTGGCATAGAACTCGTCCCGCACGGTGGCAAAGTCGGTAACGTCCACCCAGTAGGTGGTGGCCAGATAGCCTCTGGCTCCCTGCTCCTCGGTGCGGACCAGATGGCCGAACACCAAAAACCGCCGGTCCCCGATGCGTACCTCGGTGGGGCACTCGGTCTTGCCCTCCATCAGCCAGCGGGAGGAAAAGTCGGGCACCGCCGCCGTGATCTTGGCGTCAAAGAGGTGCTCCCGCTCCCCGGTGATCTGGAGGAACCGGTCGTTGGACCAGATGACCTCGTCGTTTTCCGGCCGGAAAATGACCATAGGCAGCGGCGCGTTCACCATGGTGTCCTTGGTGGCCGAGTCCATATTGCAGGTCACATTTTCGATGTATTTCAGGATCTCTTTCTGCCGCAGGGCGTTGCTGCGGCGGAAATAGAGGTAGAGGATGACCACCACCGCCAGCTCCGCCACCGCAGCGGGGACGGAGAAAAAGGCGGTAATGACGGCAAACACCACCAGACAGAGGAAATACAGCCTCAGACTGGGCTCTACCAGATGAGTTAGCTTATTCTTACGCATAGGGACCTCCCAACTGCGATCAAATACAAGATGACACGTTATTATATCAAACAAGAACGGCAAAAACAAGTGCGGCAGAACGGGTTTTCCTGCCTGTATGCCCCGGCGGTTGCAAAAAAGACCGGGGCGTGCTATCCTTGCGGGCAAGGAGGTGGGACCATGGAGGACCGTGAGATCCTGGCGGGCAGTGTGCTCTTCCGGGACCTGGAGCCGGAGGAGGTAGTGCCGCTGCTGGGCGGGCGGCGGGAGGAGTACCCCGCCAACCGGGTGGTCATTCAGGAAGGGGAGCGGGTGGACCGGCTGGAGGTGCTGCTCTCTGGTACCATGCGGGCGGTCCGACTGGACGCCGACGGCTCGGAATTTCTTTACCAGCAGCTTTTTCCCGGCTATCTGGTGGCGGGGGAGGTGGCCTGCACCCCCAGGCGCACCAGCCCCTACTCGGTCTGTACCCTGGAGCGCTGTACCACCTGGAGCGTTCCCGTGGACCGGCTGAGCGACCCCGCCCTGCCGGCGGAGCTGCGGCTGGCCCTGCTGGGCAATCTGCTCCACTTCGTATCCAACCAGAACATCCGAAAATGTTATAAGATCGACGCCCTTTCGGTGAAAAGCGCCAGACAGCGGATTTTGAAGTACCTGACCGCCCAGGCCGGGCGGTCGGGGAGCACCACCTTTACCATCCCCTTCGACCGGGAGGCCATGGCCAACTACCTCTGCCTCAACCGCTCGGTCCTCTCCCATACCCTGAAGGAGCTGGAGGGGGAAGGGGTGCTCACCTTCCGCAAGAATTGGTTTACGCTTTTTCCAGAAAAGTTGTCCGGACAACATACCGGGTGAGGGGATTTTGGTATACTCGTGGCAAACCTTGGAGGTGTTTGTCATGAAGAAACTGGTATCCCTGACCCTGTCCGCCCTGCTGGCGCTGTCTATGCTGGCGGGCTGCTCCAACCCTGCCCCGGCGGAGACCACGCCGTCCGCCCCGGAGACAACCCCCGCCGCTGTGGAGACCACCCCGGCTGTTGCAGATCTCAGCGGCCACACCCTGCTGGTCTTCTGCGGCGCAGGCATGAAGGACCCCTTTGCTGAGATCGCCCAGGCCTTCCAGGATCAGACCGGCTGTACGGTGGAGGTGACCTGCGCCAACGCCGCTCAGATCCAGACTCAGATCAATACCGCCCAGGAGGGCGACTTCTTCATCGCTGGTTCCGAGCAGGAGGTCAAGCCGGTGGCCCAGCTGGTGGAGTCCTCCACTCCTCTGGTGCGCCACATCCCGGTGATCGCGGTGCAGAAGGGCAATCCGCTGAAGATCACCGGCCCCACCGACCTGGCCAAGGAGGGGGTCCGTGTGGTCATCGGTGACCCGGAGGCTACCCCTATCGGCAAGATCGCCGTGCAGCTTTTTGAGGACTTCGGCATTACCAATCAGGTGGACATCGTGTCCAATACCGCCACCGCTCCCGCCATGACCACCGCTCTGGCCGCCGACGAGTGCGATGCCATCATCGTGTGGAAGGAGAACGTCAGCGCCGACCAGGGGGAGATCGTGGACAGTGCCGAGATGGAGGCCTATGTCAAGACCATCCCCGCCGCCCGGCTGACCTGCTCGGCGGACGCTGAGGTTGCCGACGCCTTCGCGGAATTTCTGAACGGCCAGACCGCCCAGGACATCTGGACCAGCTACGGCTATGAGCTGGCGGGATAAACGCCCGTTAAAACCCTTTGAGTGGGGCTTTCTGGTGCTGCTGCTGGCGGTGCTGCTCTATGTGGCGGCCAGCCTGTGGGGGGTGGTGACCGGGGGCCTGCCCAACCTGGGCCGTGCTCTGGCCGACGGGGAGATCCGGTTTGCCGTGGGGCTGAGTCTGTGGACCACCACCCTGTCCACCCTGCTGTGCATCCTCATCGGCATCCCCTGCGCCTATCTGCTGGCCTTCACGCCTCTGCCCGGCAAGCGGTGGGCGGAGGCCCTGCTGGAGCTGCCCCTGGCCCTGCCCTATCTGGTGCTGGGCCTGTGCCTGCTCACCCTTTTTTCCTCTCCCTTCGGCAAGGCCCTGAAGGAGCTGGGCCTGCGGCTGGTATTCGACCCCAAGGGCATTGTGGCGGTCCATCTGCTCATCAACCTGCCCTTTGTGATCCATCTGGCCGCCCAGGCTTTCCGGCAGATCGACCCGGAACTCCCCCTCACCGCCCAGACTCTGGGGGCCACCCGGCTCCAGGCCTTTCGCTACATCACTCTCCCCCTGTGCCGCCCGGCCCTGCTGTCGGCCTTTCTGCTGGCCTGGAGCCGGGGCATGGGGGAGTTCGGCGCTACCCTGATGCTGGTGGGGGTCACCCGGCTGAAAACCGAGACCCTGCCCGCCAGCATCTACCTTAATATCTCTACCGGCGACAACGGCATGGCGCTGGCGGCGGCTCTGCTGCTGCTTTTGCTCTCCCTGGCGGTCCAGGGGGTGAGCCGTCTGGCCGGACGAAAAGGAAGGGATCTGTAACATGGACCGGCATACCCTGTACGAGACCCTGCGCGCCGCTCTGGCTGCCGCCCTGGAGGAGCACGGCCTTACCGGCTCGGCGGTGACCATCAAAGCCCGTGGGCTGACGCCGGAGGAGGCCATCGGCCACACCCAGCGCACCGACTACCCCATCCTCACCGGCAAGGAGGTCATGCTGATGGCCGACTTACGGGGGGCGAAGGGCCAGGCCTTCACCGACGCCCCCGCCCAGTTTGAGGGGGCTTTGGACCAGGTGCTGGCTTTGGATCTGGAGGGGGACCCTCACAGCCGGGGGCTGTTCATCGCCACCCTGAACGCGGTGATGAAGTATCTGGGCCGGGCGGACAACACCGTCCACTGTAAGGACGGCGGGCCGGAGTTCTGCGCCCGCCACATGGTGGAGTGGGTGGCCGACCACTACGGCACTCCGAAAATCGCCCTGGTGGGTTTCCAGCCCGCCCTCATTGCCGCCCTGTCCCGACGCTTTCCCGTGAAGGTGCTGGACCTGAACCCGGACAACATCGGCAAAGTGAAGGACGGCTGCCCGGTGCTGGACGGGGAGGCGGACCGCCAGGCTGTGGTGGACTGGGCCGACCTGGTGCTGTGTACCGGCAGTACCCTGTGCAACGGCACCATTGTGGACTATCTGGATCTGGATAAAGAGGTGGTGTTCTTCGGTACCACTCTGGCAGGGGCCGCCTCCATTCTGGGGCTGAAGCGGGCCTGCTTTGCCGATCGGAGCCAGGAAGAGGCCTGACAGAGGCAAAAACGGCCGCCGAAAGGCGGCCGTTTTTGGCGCTTTGGGGATCAGTTCAGGCGCTGGACCAGGTAGGGAATGGCACGCTCAAATTCCACGCCGTACCAGTTGGCGTCGGGAGATTCCAGGGTGCAGCGGATGGATTCCACCGTGTAGTCGGCGGCCAGGGCCAGGGCATCCCCCAGCTCCAGGCCACGCATGAGGCCGCCCACGCAGGTGGAGGCAAACACGTCGCCGGTGCCGTGGAAGCTGGCGGGCAGGTGCTGGGTGAAGTAGCTGCCGTACTGGCCGGTGACCTTGTCGTAATACATGACGCCCAGCTTGTCCGGCTCAAAGCTGACGCCGGTGAGGGCCACATACCGGGGACCCAGAGCGGCCAGAGCCTGGAGCATCTCCTTAATATAGACCTCGTCATGCTCCGTGCGGTAGGGCAGGCCGGTGAGCAGGCTGGCCTCGGTCAGGTTGGGCAGGATCAGGTCGGTTTTGGCGCACACCCTGGCCATCTGGGCGGGGAAGTCGGGCCCGAAAGCGGGGTAGAGCTTGCCGTTGTCCGCCATCACCGGGTCCACCACAATGAGGCTGCCCTCCCGCCGGAAGGCGTCAAAGAAGGCGCACACATAGTCAATCTGCTCCGCGGAGGCCAGATAGCCGGTGTAAACGGCGTCAAAGCCCAGGCGGCTCTCCTTCCAGTGGGCGGCAATGGGCTCAATCTGGTCGGTGAGATCCTTGCAGGTGAAGCCGGAGAACATGGTGTGGGTGGACAGCACCGCCGTGGGGACGATGGAGCACTCCACGCCCATGGCCGAGATGATGGGCAGGGCTACCGTCAGGGAGCATTTGCCCAGGCAGGACACATCCTGAATGCTGACGATCCGTTTCAAGAACCGCACTTCCTTTCTGGTTTCGTTGGGTGCAGTATAACAGAGAAACTGACCTTATTAAAGTGTCACATATTGCTTTTTTAGTAAGGTCAGATCTGGGAAAAACTGCGTGAAGTCCGGTTTCTGCGGTTGCACATTGACACACAGGCGTATATAATAAATAAGATCCGGCGAAAAAGCCGGATCTCAGCAAAAAACCTACTATTGTATCACCATTTCCCCCTCCAGCGTTGTGTTTTGCGGTGCCGGACGGGGAGAGGAAGGAAGGAAACAGAGGCATGAACAAGCCTGTTCTTGTGGTCATGGCGGCGGGCATGGGCAGCCGCTACGGCGGGCTCAAGCAGATCGATCCCGTGGGGAGCCACGGCCAGATGATCATTGATTATTCCATCTATGACGCCCGGCGGGCCGGGTTTGAGACCGTGGTGTTTGTCATCAAGCACCAGATTGAGGATACCTTCAAGGCCGCCATAGGCGACCGGCTCAGCAAAGTAATCGACGTAAAGTACGCCTATCAGGAGCTGGACGACCTGCCCGAGGGCTACGCCGTGCCCGCCGGCCGGGTGAAGCCCTGGGGTACCTGCCACGCGGTGCTGGCCGCCCGCAAAGTGGTGGACGGTCCCTTCGCCGTCATCAACTCCGACGATTACTACGGCCCCCAGGCCTTCCGGGAGATCTATCAGTACTTGGAGAGCCATCCCGACCAGCCCGGCTGCTATGAGTACGCCATGGTGGGCTACCGCCTGGGCAACACCGTCACCGAGCACGGCCATGTGGCCCGTGGCGTGTGCGCCGAGGAGGGGGACCACTACCTGAAAGAGGTGGTGGAGCACACCCACATTGAGAAGGACGGGGCGGACGCCCGCTATACCGAGGACGACGGCCAGACCTGGACCCACCTCAGCGGCGATACCATCGTATCCATGAACCTGTGGGGCTTTACCCGCAGCTTCCTCACCGAGGCGCAAGCCCGGTTCCCCGCCTTCCTGGACAAGGCCCTGGTGGAAAATCCGGAGAAGGGGGAGTACTTCCTGCCCAGCGTGGTGACTCAGCTGCTGGAGGAGGGCAAGGCCCGGGTGAAGGTGCTCCGCAGCGCCGATAAGTGGTACGGCGTCACCTACCGGGAGGACAAGCCGGTGGTGGTGGCTGCGGTAAAGGCCATGACCGAGGCGGGCCTCTATCCCGACGATCTGTGGGGTGTGTGCGACCATGGCGCCTGCTGAGCAGTACTTACAGGAGGCCCTGAATGCCTTTGACTTTGGAGGAGAAGTGGTGGGCGCGGTGCGGTTTGGCTCCGGCCACATCAACGACACCTTCTGCGTCCACACCCAGCCGGGGGAGGACCCCTGCCGCCGGTTTATCCTCCAGCGGATCTCCCGCAACGCCTTCCACCACCCGGAACAGGTGATGGCCAACATTGCGGGGGTCACCAACTATCTGAAAAAGGAGATTGCCGCCGAGGGGGGCGATCCGGAGCGGGAGACCCTCTCCCTGTGCACCGCCCGGGACGGCAGCTACTACCATACCGACCCCGAGGGGGGCGCCTGGCGGGTGTACCCCTTCCTGGAGGACACCATGTGCCTCCAGTCTGCCGAGACGCCGGAGCGGTTTGCCGCCTCGGCCCGGGCCTTCGGCAAGTTCCAGCGGATGCTGAAGGACTACCCGGCGGAGACTTTGTACGAGACCATCCCCCACTTCCACGACACCGAGGCCAGGCTGGCCCGGCTGAAGGAAGTGGTGGCCGCCGATCCTGTGGGACGAGTGAAGGAGGTAGGCCCCGAGCTGGACTTTGTAGCCGCCCGGGAGGCCGACTGTTCCGTGGTGCTGGAGGCCCTGCGGCGGGGAGAGCTGCCCCTGCGGGTCACCCACAACGACACCAAGCTCAACAATGTGCTGATGGACCGCAAGACCGGCGAGGCGGTGTGCGTCATCGACCTGGATACCGTGATGCCCGGCCTGTCGGTCAACGACTTCGGCGACTCCATCCGGTTCGGTGCCAACCACTGCGACGAGGATGAGCGGGACATGAACAAGGTCCACTTCGACCTGAACCTGTTTGATGCCTACACCCAGGGTTTTCTGGAGGGGGCCGACGGGGCCCTCACCCCCGCGGAGCTGGACTACCTGCCCTGGGGCGCCCGGCTCATCACCCTGGAGTGCGGCATCCGCTTCCTCACCGACTACCTGGAGGGGGACAAATACTTCCGTATCCACCGGCCCGGCCAGAACCTGGACCGGTGCCGCACCCAGTTCAAGCTGGTGGCCGATATGGAGGCCTGCTGGGACAAGATGTGCTCCGCGGTAGATAAATATCGATAAGAAATGAGGCGCCTTCCTTCTAGGAAGGCGCCTCGTTTTTTATGCGGGCTGGTTGACCACCCCGGCAAAGAGGGGCTGGCCTGCGGTGCTGGTGAGGACAAAGAGGAAGGGCCGGTCCAGGGTGAAGTCCACCTCGTCCTCCGGCATACCGGAACCCCCCATTGCCATGACGGTGAAGGCGGCGGCGGTGACGCCCTCCTCATCCACCGCCACCCGGGCGGCGTGGGTGGCCTGAGTGACAGAAATGTCCTCCACAGCTTCCGTCATGGGAGTGAAGTCGGACGCCGCCGGGTCAAACACGTCGGTGATCCCCATGGCCTGCAATCCCTCAATCAGATCCAGCTGGCCGGACACGTCAAATTTGGGCATGGACAGGTTGACAATGAGGTACTTCTGATTCTCCCACTCCCCGTTGGAGAGCAGAAAGTCCTGGGCCTCCGGATCAGCCAGCAGCTGGTCCACGCTCACCCCTTCGTCGGGGAGGACCATCCACAGGGTGCCGCCGTAGTCCACAGATTTGCCCACGGCGGAGAACCGGTCTCCCCAGCAGTAGTTGTTGGAGGAGGAGCTGTGCATGAAGTCGCACTTTACGTCCCCGTCGGGGGCGTGGAACGTGTCGGGGGCGGTGTTGTCCGGGTTGAACTCCTGGGACCACCGGCCCTGATAGTACACGGTGGTGGCCAGGGCCAGCACCGTCTCCGGGTCCAGGCTCACCTGGTCCGCAGCCTCCTTCAGCAGCCCGCCGGTCTGGTCGTTGAGCCAGGTCTGGAGGGCCTGGTCCAGCTCCGCCGACCCCATCTGCCCCTGGTAGGAGGAGGCGTAGTAGGTGTCGGCCAGGGTGTTCAGGGTGGACTGGTTGAAGGGTATGTCCTCATTGAGCCACAGGGAGGAGGCCAGGATACTGGTCACCGCTCCGTCGTGGCAGTAGTTGGCGTTCCACAGGGCCCTGGCCTGGGTCCGCAGGGCCTCGATGCTGTCCTGCCCCAGCAGGTCCAGGATCTGCTGGCGGCTGCTGCCGTCGGTGAGCTCGGCCAGCATCCCCAGAGCGAAGTAGATGTTCAGGGGGGAGCATACCTTGTTTTCTGTCCCACTGTCTCCCAGGAACTGGCGCAGGGTGGCTGTATAGTATCCCTCCAGCCCGCTGTCATAGCCCTCCGGCTGGTTCAGCTGGGCCTTTTGGCTGGTCCGCCAGGTGTCGTAGTCGGCGCTCCAGCGGTCGGAATCCAGGGAACCGTCCGGGTTGAGATAGTCCATCTCGTTGGGGTAGGGGGCCATGTCCGGATACTCCGCCACCGCCAGGGCGGAGGCCTGGCTTGTCAGAGGACTGCCTCCGGGCCACAGCACGATACCGATGACAATGGCGGCGGCCGCCGCCACGGCGGTGAGCCCCATCCACAGGGGGCGGCGGTGAGGCGCTTTTTGGGGCGGTTTATCCGCCTGAGCCACCAGCTCCGGGTCGACGTGCTCCAAGCTGTCCAACAGATCATCCGCTTTCATACCGTAAATCCCTCCTTGATCAGGTGGTCCCGCAGCCGCTGCCGGGTGCGGAACAGGGTGGTTTTCACCTTGCTCTGGGTGAGCCCGTACCGCCGGGCGATGGCGGCGATGGGGTCGAAGAACCAGTACCGCCGCAGGAAAAGGTTCCGGGCCTCCTTAGGCAGGGCCTTGAGAAAGGCGTTCAGGCTCTCCCCCAGGGCCAGCGCGTCCACCAGCGCCTGGGTGTGGTCGGGTCCGGGTAGGCAGTCCTCCAGCTCCTGAGTGAGAACGGTGAGCCGGGCCAGCTGCCGCCGGCGGGTGAGGGCCCGGCAGCGGTCCAGCACCGTGTGGCGCATGAGCCGGGCCAGGAAGGGGAAGAGGTAATCCCTGGGCTGGTGGGGCGGGATGCTGTCCCAGGCCAGCAGGTAGGCGTCGTTTTCGCACTCCTCCACCGTCAGCCGGTCGGGCAGCAGCCGGAAGCCCAGCTGCCGCAGGCGGCTGCCGTACTTGTCCGATGCCGCCCGGATGCCTCCCTCGTCCCGGGTCAGAAATAAGGTCACAATCTGGGCGTCCTCCACGGTACTCACTCCTCTCCTGTGGGCTGGTGAAAAGGCCTTTCACCCCTGTCAGCGAGTTGGGAGGGGGAAAGGTTACAGTCAGAACTAATTTTTATGGGAAAAAGGGGCCTGCCGCTGGCAGGCCCCTTTTGGTTTAAAGCTGGGAGAAGGGCTGAGGAATCAATTCCCCGGCGCAGTAGCGGGCGGCGATATTCCGGTCGTCCCCGTCGTAGAGGAACTGCTCCAGCCGCTCGAAGGGGGTGCGCTCCACCAGGGCATCCAGAGCGGAGGGGCGGAGCACCAGGGCGTCAAATGCGAAGCCGGGCAGGAAGGCGCCTACCTGACCGAAGAAGGAGCCCGCGCCCCGGGTGGCCAGATAGAAGGCCTCGGTCAGGGAGAGGGGGGCCTGGTCGGGGTGGTTCAGCCAGCGCAGCTTGGAGGCCTGCACCGTGGCGGTGACGCTGCGGCTCAGGTTGGCGGTGTGGCCTCCGGCCACGTCGCTGGCCACGCAGCACCGCAGCCCCTGCTCCAGGTCCTGCCGCAGGGGCATGATGCCGCTGGACAGGTTGGTGTTGGACAGGGCGCAGTGGGCCAGCATGACGCCTTTCTCTCTCAGTAGGGCCTTTTCACCGTCGGACAGGTGGATGGCGTGGGCCATGATGGTCTTGTCCTGCCGCAGCAGGCCGAAGTGCTCGTACACCTGGGTGTAGGTGGGGATATCCGGGTGGAGCTGGGCCACCCAGGCCACCTCACTTTGGTTCTCCGACAGATGGGACTGGATGGGCAGATCATACTTCTCGCCCAGTCGGCCCAGACCATCCATCAGCCTGGCCGTGGTGGAGGGGACGAACCGGGGGGTGAGGATGAAGCCGGTGCGGCGCAGCGCTTCCCGGCTGCGGCAGATCAGCTCCTCCGTGTCCGCCAGGGAGGCGTCGGTGTCCTCCCGCAGATTGTCGGGGGAGTTGCGGTCCATGTTCACCTTGCCGATGAGGCCCCGGAGGCCGGAGGCCTCGGACAGCTCCATAAGACGCCAGGCGGCGTCCTTGTGGATGGTGGCAAAGGCGGAAAAGCGCAGGGTGCCCACCGCCCACAGGTGGTTGAGAAAGGCCTTCCACGCCCGGTCGGCAAAGGCGGAATCGGCAAAGCGGGCCTCCGCCGGGAAGGTATAGGTCTCCAGCCAGGGCAGCAGCTCCTTGTCGTAGCCGATGCCCCGGTTAATGATCTGGGGGGCGTGGATGTGCAGGTCGGTAAAGGCAGGGATGATCAGGGCGTCCCCCCAGTCCTCCACCGGCTGACCGGCGTACTCCGGGGGCAGAGTGTCATACAGACCAACGATAGTCTCTCCCTGGGAGATTAGATAGGCCTCAGGACGTACCTCCAGCGTCCCCAGTTTGGGAGTGTGTAGGAAGGTTCCTTTCAGGATCATGTGGTACTCCTTTCAGAGTTGAAAAGAATCAGGGTACCAGTTCCACGGTATAACCCAGCTCACGCAGGCCGCTGACAATGCCGCCGGGGTCCACCATGTGGCCGGCGCCCACCGCCATAAAGTAGGTGTGGCTGCCCTCGGTCTCCAGATAGCCCGCGGCGGCCTCGATCATGCCGGGGTCCCGCTGGGTGAACAGCTTGGAGTTGAGCTCGTCGGTGCTGTTGATGATGGCGGCCTTGTCATAGACCTTGGAGAAGGCCTCCGGGTCCCGGTCCTTCCAGGCGGCGAACATGGCGGAGAGCATCTCCTCCTGTGCCTGGAGCGCCTCGTCGATCTCGGGGGAAGTGGCGGCGCCGGACAGGGTGGCCTCAAAACCAGCCAGAGCGGAGTCCAGATAGGCCTCCTGATACTCGGGGGAGAGACCGTCAAAGATGCCGCCCTGGAAGGCGTAGGTCTCCACCGCGCCGATGGCCTTGCCGGAATTGACGGCGGCGGCGTTCACATAGAGGTCAATGGCCATGGCGTTGCTGCCGGTGGTGTCGTCCTGCATGGACAGGGTGGAGATGGTGGAGGCCAGAGCCCAGGGCTTATAGGCGTCCAGCCCGTTGGGGTCCATGCCCAGGGCGGCAGCGGCGGCCTGTACCCGCTGATAGAGCTCGGGGCTGATGTGGTCGGCCAGGGTGGTGCCGTCCTGATAGGTCTGCATACTCTGGAGCAGGGCAATGCCCTCCTGGTCGTTGAGATCCAGCTCAAAGATGACCTCCTCGGAGGCCTGAATGGCGTCCCGGAGGGACTTGTGGAGGGGATAGACGTTGTCCCGGTCCAGATGTATGGTGCCCAGCAGATACAGGGTATTATCCCCGTTGGTGGCCTTCCACAGCAGGCCCTTGGAGCCGGCGTCCTGCCCGTCATAGATGGCCAGGATCAGCCGGTTGGCCATGACCATGGCCTCCTGATAGGTGCAGGTGCGCTCCTGGGCCAGGCTTGCGCCGTCTCCCTGGACCACGCCCAGCCCGGTCAGAAAGGCCTCCGGGCCCTCCTCCACGCCGGGCAGGTCATAAGTGGCCGCCTCTTGATACAGGGCGTTCATCACGCCGCCCCGGGTGGTGTCTACCACCAGGCCCACGGCGTCTGCCGTCCGGGGTTCCAGCTCCAGCAGGGCCAGCTTGTCGGCCACTACCTTGGTCATGGACTCCAGCTGCTCCATGGTCACCGGGCTCTGGATATAGGTGGTGTAGTTGTCGTCCACCAGACCCAGGGCATAGCTGTCTGCCAGCTGGTTTACCGCCCAGGGGGAGGGCTGCTGGGGCTCCGCCGCCAGCGTGGGAAGGGCCAGCAGAGCGGCGGAGAGCAGACCGGCCAGTGCTTTCTTCAACAGATTCCGTTTCATAGGGATGCTCCTTTCCTTGTGTGGGGCACTGTGTTTATGCCAGACTGAGGCTGGCGATGTACTGTTTGGCGGTGCGGGGCGTCCGGCCGGGATGTCTCATCTCCCAGCGGTCGGCGCCGGTGCGGAGGGTCTCCCGGTCCATGGTCACCCCGTGCAGTGCGGCCATTTTCTCCACCAGGCCCAGGAATTCAACCTTGTTCAGGGCCAGATAGGGGATACGCAGGCCGAACCGCTCGGCCAGAGAGGTCTTTTCCTGAATGGTCTCGCTGGCATCCACCTCGTCCCCCGCCCGGTCGGAGAAGGTCTGCCGTACCAGATGGCGGCGGTTGGAGGTGGCGTAGATGGCCACGTTGGCGGGACGGCGCTCCAGACCGCCCTCCAGGATGGTTTTCATGACAGAATAGGTGGTGTCGTCCTGATCGAAGGCCAGATCGTCGATAAACAGGATGAACTTGAGCCGCCGCCCGCCCAGCTTCCGGATGAGCCGGGGCAGATCAGCCAGTCCCTCCTTCTGCACCTCGATAAGCCGCAGGTCCTCAAAGCCGGGCTGGGAGAGCAGGCTCTTCACCGTGGCCGACTTGCCGGTGCCGCTCTCTCCGAAGAGAAGCACGTTGTTGACGTGGTGGCCCTCCAGCATGGCCCGGGTGTTGGCAATGACCTGGTCCCGCTGGAGCTCGTAGCCCAGCATCTCGTCGGGGCCGGGACAGTCGGGCTCCTCCACCGGGAAGAGCTGGCCGTCCTCCCACAGGAAGGCACGGCTGCGGGCGAAGAGGCCGGAGCCGTGGGCACGGTAGAAATCGGTGAGCCCCTCAAAGGTGAAGGGACAACCGGCGGGCCACCGGGGCAGGCCCTCCAGCACCGGCAGCAGGGCGGGGTCGGCCTTCCGGGCTATGGCGGCAATGAGCTGCCCGCAGTCCAGTTCACACAGCTGGGCGAAAATGGCCACGTCCCGGCGGGCGGCCTCCTCCAGGGCGGGGTCTGACCCGCCCTCCTCGGCCAGCCGGGCGTAGGGGGACTCGGTATAGCGCAGTTGGTCGTACAGCCAGTCCCCCAGGCTGGGGTACCGGCCCTCCCGCAGGGTATAGAAGAGACTGGCGTAGGCCTCCGCCGCTCCGGCGGCGTCCCCTCCGGCCAGCTTGTCCAGCAGCGTGCGTACCAGACCCAGCTCAGGGGTGTCCAGAATATGTCGATAAGCGGCCACGCCCCCCAGGGCGAAGCGCAGGGTTTCCGTTGTCATAATGGGTGCCTCCTTGTCTGTGTCCATTTTATGCGCGGGTGGCCCTGCTGTCAATGCAAAGGCTTGACTTGCGCTCCGGTTTTCCGTATGCTTGAGGAAACGAGCATGGAGAAAGGAAGTCTTGTTTATGCTGTTACAGGAGCAGCGGGAGCAGGTGGTGGAGTACGGCAAAAAGCTGGTCACCACCGGCCTCACCGACGGAACCTTCGGCAACCTCAGTGTATTTGACCGGGAGAGCGGCCTCATGGCCATCAGCCCCTCCGGTATGGACTATTTTGCCACCACCCCGGAGGACGTGGTGGTGGCCGACCTGGAGGGCAAGGTGGTGGAGGGCAAGCGCAAGCCCTCCAGCGAACTGGACCTCCACCGGCTGTTTTACCAGCGGCGGCAGGATGTAAATGGGGTGGTCCACACCCACTCTACCTTCGCTACGGTGCTTTCCTGCCTGCGCTGGAATATTGAGCCGGTCCACTATCTGGTGGCCTACGCCGGGCGGCAGGTGCCCTGCATCCCCTACTATCCCTTCGGCTCTCTGGAGCTGGCCGAGGCGGCCTGGGAGGGGATGAAGGAGGAGTACAACGCCTGCCTGCTGGGCAACCACGGCCTGCTGACGGTGGGGGGCAGCCTGTCCTTCGCCTTTGACGCCGCCCAGCAGCTGGAGTTTCTGGCCAAGGTGTACTACTACACCAGGCAGGCCGGGGGCGGCGTGAACCTGACGCCGGAGGAGCTGGAGGCGGTGCTGGGTAAGTTCCAGAGCTACCGCCAGGCCTGAGCCTTGCATTTTAGCCCGGTTCAGAGTACAATCTGGACTGGAAACCAAGAGAGAAGGAAGTGAACCAATGGATCGGGAGGAAGCCTTTGAATTTCTGGACCGGACCGCCCGGGGGATCGCGGAGATGTTTGGCTCCACCTGCGAGACGCTGGTCCACGACATGGGGGACCCCAGGCACCCCATTTTATCCATTTATAACGGCCATGTATCCGGCCGGACGGTAGGCTCCACCATGGACATCCTGGGCACCGCCAAGGAGCTGGACCAGGACGCCTTGGTCACCGATTTCGTCAACCTCTACGCCACCACCCCCTCGGGCCAGCAGATCAAGAGCAGTACCTTCCACCTCATCGGGGAGGACTTCAACCTGGCCCTGGGCATCAACTTTGACTACAGCTCTCTGGTCTATGCCAACCGCATCCTGGTGGATCTGATGAGCGCCGAGGCCGACCTGCAAAGCGCCATGTGGCACGGCGGGGAGGGCCAGCTGACCCAGATCTTCGAGGAGTGCCTGGCGGCGGTAGGCAAGCCGGTGAACGTGCTGACCAAGCGGGACCGGATGAAGATCATTGCCCTGTTGGACCAGAAAAACGCCTTTTCCTTCCGCAAGTCGGTGCCCTTTGTGGCCAAGCGGCTCCAGGTGTCCCGGTATACGGTGTACAAGTACCTGGGGGAGCTGACCGGCGCCGCCGGCGGAGATGAAGAACCCAAGGAGGAATAAGTTCCATGTATCAGGATCAAATCAACGCCTATTTTGACGACCCGGCCCGCCGGCAGCAGCTGGTGGAGGCCATTTCCCGGCTGGTGCGTATCCGCAGCGTCCGGGAGGAGACCCAGCCTGGAATGCCCTTTGGTCCCGGCCCCGCCGCCGCCCTGGCGGAGGGCCTACGCCTGGCGGAGGAGCTGGGCTTCTCCGTCAAGAACTACGACAACTATTTAGGCGCTGTGGACTTCAACGATCAGGAGACCCAGCTGCACATCCTGTGCCACCTGGACGTGGTGGGGGAGGGCACCGGCTGGACGGTGACGGAGCCCTATGAGCCCATCGAGGTGGACGGGATGCTGTACGGCCGTGGCACCGACGACGACAAAGGCCCCGCTGTGGCCGCGCTGCTGGCCATGCAGGCCGTCCGGGACCTGGGGGTGCCACTGAAGAAGAATGTCCGGCTGCTGCTGGGCACCGACGAGGAGAGCGGCTCTGAAGATATCGCCTATTATTATAGTAAGGAGCCCTACGCCCCCTGTACCTTCTCCCCCGACGGCGAGTTCCCCGTCATCAACCTGGAGAAGGGCAGCTACAAGCCGGTATTCACCAAGACCTGGGCGGCGGAGAGCGCCACCCCCCGGGTGAAGGAGCTCCACGGCGGGTTCCGCATCAACGTGCTGCCTCCCGAGGCGGAGTGCGTGGTGGCCGGCCTGTCCGCCGAAGCGGCGCAGCCTTACTGCGACAAGGCTGCCGGTGAGACCGGCGTCACCTATGTGCTTACCGAGGGGGGAGATGACCTGCATATCCTGTGCAAGGGCAAGGGCGCCCACGCCTCCACTCCGGAGGAGGGCGTCAACGCCATCACCGGCCTGATCCATCTGCTGTGTGCTCTGCCCCTGGCCAAGGTGGGTTCCACCGCTGCCCTCCATGCCCTGAACGCCCTCTTCCCCCACGGGGACTGCGCCGGTAAGGCTCTGGGCATTGCTCAGGCCGACGAGATGTCCGGTCCGCTGACCCTGGCCTTCTCTCTGCTGGAATTGAACGACACCGGACTGTCCGGCCAGTTTGACAGCCGGGTGCCGGTGTGTGCCAATGAGGATAACTGTAAGGCCGTGACTGAGGCTGCCTTCGCCAAGTTCGGCTTTACTGCCGAGGGTGGGATGCAGGCCCCCCATTATACCCCCGCCGATACCCCGCTGGTCAGCACTCTGCTCAAGTGCTACGAGCAGTACAGTGGCCGGAAGGGGGAGTGCCTGGCCATCGGCGGCGGCACTTACGTCCACGATATCCCCGGCGGCGTGGCCTTCGGCTGCGCCATGCCCGGCTTCAACGGCAATATGCACGGCGCTGACGAGCACACCTGCATTGCCGACCAGCTCACCGCCGCCAAGATCTTCGCTCAGGCCATCATTGACCTGTGCGGCTGATGGAAACCCATTGATTGGGTCAAAAAGACCGAAATCTCCAAACAGGGGATTTCGGTCTTTTTTGCGGCTACCTGATGGCTACCCGCTGGCTACCAGTAGCCGGTTAAAAAAGTGGAAAGCCTTGCAGCACAATCTGTCCTTGAAAAACTCGTAGGATGTTCCCTCCTCATGGTCAAATCAAATAAGGAGGAATTCCAAATGAGAAACCTCAAGAGGACTCTCAGCCTGGCTCTGGCCGCTGTTATGCTGATGGGCATGATGGTCGTGGGCGCCGGCGCTGCGAGCAAGGATTTCACCGATGCTGGTGAGATCAAGAACGTTGAGGCTGTCGACGTTATGGTCGCGCTCGGTATTCTCGAGGGCGGCGATAAGGGCGACTTCCAGCCCAACTCCATCCTGACCCGTGAGCAGGCTGCCAAGATCATCTGCTATATGCTGCTGGGTGAGGAGTCCGCCGAGAAGCTGACCACCAACTCCGCCGTGTTTAGCGACGTGGCTGCTGATCGTTGGTCCGCTCCCTTCATCGGCTACTGCGTGAACCTGGGCATCCTGGCCGGCGACGGCAACGGTCACTTCTTCCCCGAGGGCAAGCTGACCGGCGCTGCTTTCGCTAAGATGCTGCTGGTTGCTCTGGGCTATGATCCTTCCATCGAGAAGTACACCGGCAATGACTGGGTCATCAATGTGGCTGCCGATGCCATTGAGGCCGGCATCTCCCCCAAGGGCCTGGTGCTGACCAACGAGCTGTCCCGTCAGAACGCCGCTCAGATGGCCTTCCAGACCCTGACCGCCGACATGGTCAAGTATGACAACAAGGGCACCGTTATCACCAACGCTGACGGCAGCTCCATTGTCATCGGCAACACTCCCGCTGAGTCCGTTCCCTACAACGACGCCAGCAAGAACTACTCTGACGACGGCGAGGGCCTGGGCTATCAGCAGTTCTGCGAGAAGTACTTTGCCGACCTGAAGAAGGTCACCGGCGCTTCCGAGACCGACGCCTTTGGCCGTCCCGGTTACTCCTGGTACTATGGCAAGAACCAGAACGACGACACCAAGGTCGGCACTTACTCTGACGAGGCCGATTACACTGTCGTGGTCAGCAAGGCCAGCAAGGACGTGGCCTACTGGGCTGAGCAGGCCAACAAGAAGCTGGAGTTTGTCACCGGCCAGAATGCCACCACCTTTAAGGGCAACGGCATGGCTGACCCCGCTGGCAAGACCGCTATTCTGAATGTGGGCGATGTTGTTGAGTTCTTCGTGGACGGCAACAACGTTGAGCAGGTCATCGTGAACCGCTACACCGCCGACGTCATCACCGAGGTTGACACCGATGTGAAGGACGCTGACGCTGAGGACGGCGTGACCGCCTACATCACCTTTGACAACGCTGGTACCTTCAACAACACCGACATCGCTGGCTACAACGCCGACACCTATGTGGAGGACGCTGTGGTGGCCATCGTTGAGGACGGCGACGAGATCATCGGCTCCTATGTCTGCGAGGCCGTTGAGGGCGCCATCACCGCTTACACCAGCACCACCTACACCATCGATGGCACCAAGTACACCAAGACCGGCACCGCTGACGACGAGATCGCTGGCGATGTGGACTTCGAAGAGGGTTCCTATCCTGAATAGTTACCGGTAACGCAGGCGGGACCTGTTTTTGCCGCAGCTAGCGCAGCATCGATTTTCTTCAAATCCTCGTTGAAGTCGGTCCGCAGGAAGGGGTCCGACCCTTCCCACTGATGCAGCTGATAATGTTCCGTATAGTTTGCCATACACATTCCTCCTTGTTTTGATTGAGGGGGCTTACCGCTGCGGTACCGCCCGGCGCCTTATATTCTCTTTCACCCCCACCGTTCGGCGGTTGGGGGCATTTTGTTGCATCGGCAAAAAGACATCCATGGAGGAATGGAAGTCATCATAAAAAACCGGCAAGCCGTTGCAGCCCAAGCTGTTCAGCCCCTGGAAACAGCTGCTGATATCCACTGGGCAGCCAAAATCAGAGCAAAAACATAACTGAAACCTCCAGTATAGAACCGTTGACGGTGGAACCGAACCCTGCCAAAATACAAGATACGACACTGTTCGACCATCATTGGGTGCACTGAGGAGGAGTTGGAATGGCAAGAAAGACGATCAAAAAGAACCTGGCGTAGCCGCCCGTATCACGGCAGACTAAATTGGGCTTGACAAACCTGGCATCTAAGCATATGATTAGAAAGAAGATAAAAGTTTAGTCCAATGGTATGAAGTCAAGTAGGTGATGCAAGAAAATTTCAAATGGGAATGAGTAAAAAGGACCATGTAGGCAGGAAAAAGACAACGCCAATCCAAGCCCTGTCCCTGAGTTT
>NZ_NFIB01000031.1:0-35682 GCF_002159385.1 Flavonifractor sp. An52 | reverse complement strand
GGCCGTGGGGGTAGGCCTGACGGTAGGGGAGGGGGTGAGCTCCGGAGCCTGTCCGCCGCAGGCGGTCAAAAAAAGGGCCAGAGCCAGGGCGGCAGCCCCGGTCAGAATGGTCTGTTTTTTCATGGTAACCTCCATTGTACTGTGGGCGGCAGGCCGCCCGGCGCATGAGATGATTTAGACATTTTAACACCCGCACCCCTGTGCCGTAAATGGAAAAACGCATTCTGTAAACATTTGTGACCATTCCGGCCCTCAGGCCGCGCCGCTGAGGAGCGCGGCCAGCACCCCGCAGCAGGGCAGGGTGAGAATGGACAAAAGGGTGCTGACGGTGACCAGCTGGGCGCCGGCGGACACGTCCTGGCCGTACCGCTGGGCGAACATGGCGGTAATGCTGGCGGTGGGCACTCCGGCCAGCAGCACCAGAGTGCAGTACAGATCGGGCTCCGGGTGGAGGGGGTAGAGGATCAGGGCGGTGAGCAGGGGCATGGCCACCAGCTTGAGGCCGCAGGCCAGAAGGATGGCCGGACTGCGGAACACCGCCCGCCAGTCGGCGTTGGCCATCTGGGCCCCGATGATGACCATGGCCAGCGGGGTGTTCATACTGCCCAGAAAGCTGACGGCGCTGCCCACCATGGAGGGCAGGGTGATCCCGCACAGGAATAGCACCAGGGCCACCACAGTACCCAGAATCCCCGGATTGAGGACGGCCTGCTTCAGGGAGACCTGCCTGCGCCCTCCCATGAGCACCACGCCCTGGCTCCAGTTAAAGGCGTTGAACACCATGAGATTGATGACGCCGTAGACCATGGCCTGCTCGCCCAGCACCAGCTGGATCAGGGGCAGGCCCATAAAGCCCACGTTGCCGTAGAGAGTGCCGAAGCGCAGGGCCTTGCCGGTGGCGGGGTTCTGCCGCCGGAACAGGGAAATGGACAGCAGGCAGTAGAGCACATACAGCCCCGCCGCCAGCAGGGAGGTGTATCCCATGGACCCCAGCAGGGCAGGGGTCCGCTCGATCTGCATGGAGTCTACCAGCATACAGGGGAGCACCACGGTGAGCAGCAGATTGGTCATCTGCGGTATGGCCGCCTGGGTCAGCAGCCCCCGCTTGGCCAGGGCAAAACCCGCCGCCATCATCAGAAACATGGTCCCCACCTGGGAGGACACCATCAGCAGATAGTCCACCATTGCCGTTTCCCTCTTTTTTTGCACAAAAATTCAATTTATTGTATCATTAAATGGGGATAGAGGCAAGCAGGCAGCCTATTTTTTGCCAAAAAGGAGAGAACGGTCCTGTAAAAGAAAAAAGACTGGGCGGCGCCTTACCTGTGCAGAAGATCAGCCGAAAAACGATGATTGACACAATAAATCATTGGTATTATAATACTATCAAATCTAATAGAAAGCGAGGTGCTTCATGATGAAAAATAACAGAAGGAATCAAAAACCTGAATATCTTTTGAAGACCTCGGTTGCAATATAACCCTTTTTGATTGTTTTTTGCCGTGGTGGATCAGCCGCGGCTTTTTTGCGTTTTGATGCAATCGCCTGTTCTTCCATAGATATTCATACAAGACCAACTGCCAATCAAGTCAGGACGATTTATGGAGGAATTTATGATTCATCTCAGAAAAATTACCGAAGAAAACTTTATCGATGCATTTCATCTGAAACTTGCGCTGGAGCAGGAACGTTTTGTCTCCCATCCCATCCGCAGTCTTGCACAGGCCTATGTCTATCGGGATCAATGCCAACCTTTCGGAATTTATAACGGTGATACTATGGTTGGCTATGTTATGGTGATTTACGATTATGATATCCCTGAATATGACATCTGGCATATGATGATCGATGAATCCTATCAGAAACGGGGCTATGGCAGCGCTGCATTGGATCGGGTGCTGGATTACATCAAATCCAAACCTTTTGGCTCTTCCAATCGTGTCACCTTAACTTGTAATAGAGAGAATATCCGGGCACTGAATTTGTATCAAAGCAAAGGCTTTACAGAGACCGGAGCAGCAGACGAAGATGAAATAGAGCTGACGCTCCATTTATCGGAGTGATCCCGGAGACAATCAACGGCGGCGCATAAATGCGCCGCCGTTGATTGTTGTCTGGCTGCTGAACTCATTCGTAACGTTTCCCCACCACATAGAGGGGGAGGAACAGTCCGCCCAAGGTAAAGACCAGGATGATACCCAGCTGAGCCGCGGCCCACACACCGGGGCAGAGCAGCCCCAGCACCAGGGACAGCAGGGGCATACCCGCCATAACGGCACAGGACCACGCCCGGCCCACCGTGACGATGTGGGGCCAGTTGCGGTTATTGAAGTTCAGGCCGGGCACATTCATGCGCAGCGGCCCGTCCCGCACCATGCCCAGAGGGTACCGGTCATAGACCTCCGGCAGAGTGAGCCGGGTAAAAAAGCAGAACCAGACCCCGAAGATGGCCCCCAACAGCACCGGGGTCCACAGGGCCTCGGGCACACCGGTCCACGCCCAGTTGGCCCACAGACCCAGGCCTCCCGCCAGCAGGGAGAGTATATACCACAGGGGCCACAGGCTCCTCTCCTGCCAGGCCCGCCTGGGCCTGCCTCCGGCGCAGCGGATGGCTGTTTTCACCACGTCCTCCACCGCCTCCGGCTCCAGGGGTTTCTCCTGCCGCTGGCAGAGCAGCAGCTCGGTCACCGTCACTCCCAGCAGCTCGGACAGGGGGATGAGCAAGGCGGTGTCGGGGATGCTGGCCCCCGTCTCCCACTTGCTCACCGCCTTGTCGGTAATGTGGAGCTGTTCCGCCAGCTCCCGCTGGGTCCACCCCTTCTCCTTCCGCAGCCCGGCCACAAAGGCCCCGAAGGCCGCCTTGTCCATATCGTACACGTCCATCACCTCGCCCGTCCAGCATACCCCACGGCGGGGAATTTGGCAACCGAACAGCGGTAGAGTGCCCGGCTTGCAGGGGATTGGGCTGATGCTGCTGAGTCTGCTCCTGATCGTCGGCTTCAACAGCGTGGGCTGGCTCTATAAAATATGTAACGATGGTGACCAACGGGTTGGTGCCCGGTCCAACCCTCTCTTGTAAATTCAGATAGAAACGCAAGATTATTGACATGATGGATGATTGGTAGTATGATTATGTAAACTCTAATGGAAAGCGAGGTGCTCAATTATGAGAAATAACAGAACGCTCACAAAATCTGAATATCTTTTGAGGACCTCGGTTGTATTATACTAGTTTTTTATAGAATCTTTTGCCGTGGTTTCTTAACCACGGCTTTTTGTTGCAATTTTCTGTCCTCTATAGATATTCATACAAACTCGACTTATCAATGAAGTCAGAACAATTTATGGAGGAATTTATGATTCATCTCAGAAAAATTACAGAAGAAAACTTTATTGACGCATTTCATCTCAAACTTGCGCCTGGACAAGAACGCTTTGTTTCACATCCGATTCGCAGTCTGGCACAGGCTTATGTTTACAGAGAGCAATGCCAGCCGTTTGGAATATATGAGGATGAAACGATGGTTGGCTATGTTATGGTGATTTACGATTATGATATCCCTGAATATGACATCTGGCATATGATGATCGATGAATCCTATCAGAAACGGGGCTATGGCAGCGCTGCCTTGGATCGGGTGCTGGATTACATCAAATCCAAACCTTTTGGCTCTTCCAATCGGGTCACCTTAACCTGTAATAGAGAGAATATCCGGGCACTGAATTTGTATCAAAGCAAAGGCTTTACAGAGACCGGAGCAGCAGACGAAGATGAAATAGAGCTATCCTTGATGATGCAGTAACAAATTCCCAAGCCTCAGCGGGCCTTGCTGACTTTGGACCTCCCCGCAGGAAAAGGCGGTATGCAACCCCTCCACGGGGCGCATACCGCCTTTTCCTGTTATCCGGCCCTCCGGCAAGCCCATGTGGGCCGGTTTGGCAGAGGGCTTGCTCTCAGTTGACAAAGCCCTCCGCAGCGGGCTATACTGTAAGGTAACGGATTTTTGAGAGGAGACCGTCATGACCAACCAAAAAGACTTTAAAAACCGGGGCTATCTGCGGATTTTTGCCTCCTATTATAAGCCCCACTGGAAGCTGTTCCTGCTGGATATGGTGTGCGCCCTGCTGATCTGCGTTGTGGACCTGCTCTTCCCCATGGTGTCCCGCTGGTCCATGCAGACCCTGCTGCCCAACCAGCTCTTCGCCACCTTCTTCGCCGTGATGGCAGCCCTGGCTCTGGCCTATGTGCTCAAGGGGGTATTCTACTTCATCGTCACCTACTGGGGCCACCTGCTGGGCGTGCGGATGGAGGCCGACATCCGCCGGGACCTGTTCTCCCATATGCAGGATCTGTCCTTCTCCTTCTACGACAAGAACCGCACCGGCCAGCTGATGAGCCGGGTCACCGGCGACCTCTTTGAGATCACCGAGCTGGCCCACCACGGCCCGGAGGACCTGTTCATCTCCTCGGTGACCATTCTGGGCGCCTTCTTCATCATGCTCACCATCCAGTGGCAGCTGGCCCTGATGGTGTTCGCCGTCATCCCTATCTTCATCCTCTTTACCGCCCTCACCCGGAAAAAGATGATGAAGGCCTCCATCGAGGTCAAGGCCAAGCTGGCCGGCATCAACGGCGAGGTGGAGTCCTCCATCTCCGGGATGCGCACCGCCAAGGCCTTTGCCAACGAGGATGCCGAGAGCGCCAAGTTCAACGCCGCCAACGACCAGTTCCGCGGCGCCAAGCGGGGCTACTACAAGACCATGGCCTTCTACCAGTCGGGCATGGAGTTTTTCATGGGCATCCTGTCCGTGGTGGTCATCGCCTTCGGCGGCTTCCTCATCATGAAGGGTGAGATGGACTTCATCGATCTCACCACCTTCGCCCTGTACGTCACCACCTTCATTACCCCCATCCGCAAACTGTCCGCCTTTGTGGAGCAGTTCATGCAGGGCATGGCTGGCTTCAAGCGGTTTACCGAGCTGATGCGGGTGGAGCCCGACATCCAGGATGCCCCCGACGCCCGCACCCTCACCGACGTGAAGGGCGACATTCTGGTGGACGACGTGACCTTCCGGTACGAGTCCTCCCCTGAGCCGGTGCTGGAGCACATCACCCTCCATGTCCGTCCCGGGGAGACGGTGGCGGTGGTGGGCCCCTCCGGCGGCGGCAAGTCCACCCTGTGTCAGCTCATCCCCCGGTTCTACGACGTCACCGGCGGTCGGGTGCTGGTGGACGGCCAGGATGTGCGGGAACTGAAGCAGCACGACCTGCGGGAACACATCGGTATTGTCCAGCAGGACGTGTTCCTCTTCGCCGGCACCATCTACGACAACATCCGCTATGGCCGGCCCGACGCCACCGAGGCGGAGATCATTGAGGCCGCCAAGAAGGCCGAGATCTACGACGACATTCTGGAGATGCCCGACGGCTTCCAGACCCAGGTGGGTGAGCGGGGCGTCATGCTCTCCGGCGGCCAGAAGCAGCGGGTGTCCATCGCCCGGATCTTCCTGAAAAACCCGCCCATCCTCATTCTGGACGAGGCCACCTCCGCCCTGGACACTGTCACCGAGGCCCGCATCCAGTCCGCCTTTGACGCCCTGGCCCAGGGCCGTACCACCCTCATCATCGCCCACCGGCTGTCCACCATCCGCTCCGCCGGACGCATCGTGGTCATCGACGGCTGCGGCATCGCCGAGGAGGGCACCCATGAGGAGCTGATGGCCAAGGGCGGCGAATACGCCCGGTTGTATCAGGCTCAGAAATCAGTTTCCGTATAAAGCGAGGTGGCCGGTATGGCGCGCAAAGCACGGATACAGCGGCTGGAATTCCCCGCCGGGCGGCGGGTGCTGGTGGTCAGCGACATTCACGGCAGCCTGCCCCTGTTCCAGAGCCTGCTGGACAAGGCGGGCTACGGCCCTGACGACATTCTGGTGCTGCTGGGGGATCTGGTGGAAAAGGGCCAGGACAGCCTGGCGGTGCTGCGCTACGTCATGGACCTGTCCACCCGCCGGACGGTGTACTGCGTCAAGGGCAACTGCGACGATCTGGTCACCGAGTTTGTAGAATCCCCCCAGGTGCGGCCGGAATTTTTCCACCACTACCTCAACGTGTGGCGCAACCGCTGCACCCTGCTCCAGATGGGTCAGGAGGCAGGCTTTGAGACCCGTTCCCCGGAGGATCTGCCCGCCCTGCGGCAGGTGATCCTGAACCACTTCGGCCCGGAGCTGGCCTTTCTGGACACCATGCCCGAGATCCTGCTCACCCCCGACTATCTGTTTGTCCACGGCGGGGTATGGGATGAGGACCATCTGGAGGACATGACCGCCTGGGACTGCATGAAAAACGACAGTTTCCTGGACCGGGGCATCTGCTTCCGCCGGTGGTGCATTGTGGGACACACCCCGGTGACCCTCTACCATCCCCACATCCCCACCACGCACCCCCTGGTATCGGAGAGACAGCACATCGTATCCATCGACGGCGGCTGCGCCCTTCAGCGGGACGCCCAGCTCAACGCCCTGGTGCTCCCCCGGACCCCCGGGGAGGACTTCACCTTCTTTGCCTACGACGGCCTGCCCACCGCCATGGCCCTGGACAAACAGGAGGAGACGCCCCAGTCGGTGAATGTGCGCTGGGGCCACAGTCAGGTGGAGGTGCTGCTGCGGGGCGGAGCTCTGTGCCGCTGCCGCCACCTGGAGAGCGGTCGGGAGGTGGACGTACTCACTGATTACCTCTACCGCTCCGGCGAGGAGACGTTGTGTAAGGAATCCACCGACTACCGCCCGGCGGTGGAGCCGGGGGACATCCTGTCCATTGTCCGCCGGTTGGCCGACCGGGCTTTGGTGAAGAAGAACGGGGTCACCGGCTGGTACTTCGGACGGCTGTGCCGACCGCCTCAGACGTAAAAAAAGGCCGCTGCCCATGGCAGCGGCCCTTTTTTCAAGTTTCTTACTCTTCCCAGTCGGCGAACTCCACGTCCTCCATGCAGTCGTCGCACTTGCCGGAGATGAGGCCCTTCACCTTGCAGACCAGCTCCATGAGCTTATCCCAGTAGGCCACCACAGCATAGACCACCGCGCCCAGCACTGCCAGCACGGCCAAAAACTTCACAATCCCGCAGAAAAACTTTTTCATGATCCAAACAGCCTCCTTTGTGTTGAACGCAATGTGCTGATGAGAACAGTGTACACGTTTTTGTGGGAAATTACAAGTGTACATTCCCACTTTGAAGAAACTTTTTTCCCTTGTATTTTGTGGTGAAATAGAATACAATAAAAAGACAAACAATAGAACCTTTTCCCCCGCTTTGACGGGGATGCCATGCAGACACCCCAGGAAAGGAAGGGATCAGATCATGAAGCTGCAGACCGAACAGGGCGAGATCACCATCAGCAGCGAAGTATTTACCAACATCACCGGCGCCGCCGCCACCAACTGCTACGGCGTGAAGGGTATGGCGGTGCGCTCCAAGGCGGACGGCCTGGTCCATCTGCTGCGCCGGGAGTCTATGGGTAAGGGCGTTAAAGTCACTTACAATGAGGATTCCACCGTCTCCATTGAGCTGCATATCATCGTGGACAACGGCGTGAATCTGATGGCGGTGAGCCGCTCCATTATGAGCGAGGTCCGCTATATCGTGCAGCGTACCACCGGCGCCGAGGTGCGCAACGTGGACGTGTGCATCGATTCCATGGTCATCGGCTGAGGCCGGTCCGCCCATTGAAAGGAAGGAACACAGACATGAGAGAGCGCATTGACGGAGCGTCCTTTGCCCAGGCTATCATCCACGCGGCAGCCTCCATCAATCTTCAAAAACAGCAGATCAACGAGCTGAACGTATTCCCCGTGCCTGACGGCGATACCGGTACCAATATGGGTCTGACCATCTCCACCGCCGCCGCTGAGCTGAAGAAAAAACAACCCCGTACCGTGGGCGAGGCCGCCGCTACCAACGCCTCCGCCCTGCTGCGGGGCGCCCGCGGCAACTCGGGCGTGATTCTGTCCCTGCTGTTCCGGGGCTTCTCCAAGGCCGTGAAGGACAAGGAGACCATCGACGGCCGGGATCTGGCCATTGCCCTGGACTTCGGCGTGGCCGCCGCCTACAAGGCCGTTATGAAGCCCGCCGAGGGCACCATCCTCACCGTGTCCCGTCTGGCCGCCGCCCGGGCTGCCGACGCCGCCCGCAAGACCCCGGACGACCCCGAGGCCGTGCTGGAGGCCGCCATTGCCGAGGGCCAGGTGGCCCTGGAGCACACCACCGAGATGAACCCCGTCCTCAAGAAGGCGGGTGTGGTGGACGCCGGCGGCAAGGGCTTTCTGGTGATCCTCCAGGGTATGCTGGACTCCCTGCGGGGCCTGCCCCTGCCTGAGGGAGGCGAGGAGAGCAAGACGGAGACCAAGACCGACTATGCCGCCATCGCCGCCGAGGAGATCACCTTCACCTTCGATACGGTGTTCATCGTCCGCAAGACCACCAACAAGGAGCTGACCTCCTTCGAGGCCTACCTGAACAGCATCGGTGACAGCCTGGTCATCGGCGAGGACGACGACTGCTTCAAGGTCCACGTCCACACCGACATCCCCGGCGCCGCCCTCACCGAGGCCCAGAAGTACGGCACCCTGGAGCTGGCCAAGATCGAGAATATGCGCACCCAGGCCGAGGATCTGGCCGCCGGACGCCACATCCAGAGCACCGACGATCTGGAGGAGGACGACCACGACCACCACGAGGGCGGCCGGAAGATCGCGGCCCCCGAGAAGAAGTACGGCGTGGTGGCGGTGGCCGCCGGCGACGGCCTGGCCGCTGTGTTCAAGGATCTGGGCGCTGACGGCGTGATCAGCGGCGGTCAGACCATGAACCCCTCCACCGACGACATTATGAAGGTGATTGACGCCACCCCGGCTGAGATCGTCTTTGTGCTGCCCAACAACGGCAACATCATCATGGCCGCCCAGCAGTGCATCCCTCTGGCGGAGGGCAAGCAGGTGGTGGTTCTCCCCACCAAAACCGTACCCCAGGGCATCTCCGCTCTGATGGTCATGGACCTGGATGCCTCCCAGGAGGACAATGTGGCCGCCATGACCGAGGCCATCGGCAACGTCCACACCTCCGAGATCACCTACGCCGCCCGGGACTCCGACTTTGACGGCTTTGCCATCAAGCAGGGGGACTATCTGGCCCTCACCGAGCATCAGCTCTTTGGCACCGATCAGAATCTGGACACCCTGCTGCGCCGTCTGGCCGAGGCTGACGCCCAGCAGTCCGCCGAGTTTATCAACATCTTCTACGGCGAGGACGTGTCCGAAAAGGAGGCCCAGAAGGCCCTGGCTCTCTTTACCGAGTGCTGCCCCAACGCCGAGATCACCCTGCTCTCCGGCGGTCAGCCTGTCTACTACTATATGATTTCCGCCGAATAAGCCGGTATACAGACCGGGGCGGCCCAGTGTGGGCCGCCCCGGTTTTTTGCGCTTATGCCACGAAAAAAGACGGTCCCGGTGGGGACCGTCTTTTTTATGATCGTTATACCTCTTCCTGTTTTCCTCCAAAGGCTTCCACCGCGCGGGCGTCGGCCTCCTGGCGTTCCTCGATGGCTTCCTTGAGGAGCATATCCTTCACCTTCATCAGACGGATGGTGTTGGAGCGCTCGTTCTCGTCCAGCTTCATGGAGATATACTTGATGGCCTCCTCCATCTGGGGGATCTTCACATACTCCAGGGCGTTGACCCGGCGGCGGGTCTTTTCGATCTCCTCCGCCAGCAGCTGGGAGGTCTTTTCGATCTCGGCCAGCTTGAGCATATCCTGAAAGACCCCGGACAGGGCGTCCACCGCACCGTCCAGCTCACCGGAGGTGGCGGCGAAGCCGTAGGGGTAGATCTCCCCGGCGTCGTCGCTCTTGGTGCGGAACTGGTAGACGGGCACGTTGACGCTCATGATGTTCTGGAAGGTCATGTCCAGCTCCACGCTCTGCTTGGGGTACAGGAGGGACTGCTCCAGCATTTCGGAGGACATGAGGGCGGAGACCACGGTGAAGGAGCCGTGGGCTTTCATCAGCCCCTCCTCCACCTTCTTCCGCAGGGCCCGGTTCTCCCGCACCACGTCCATGAACTGCTTCATCAGCTCATCCCGCTTATCCTTCAGCAGCTTGTGGCCCCGGATGGAGGTCTTGAGCCGGGTTTTCAGCCGGGTCAGCTCCTGCCGGGTAGGGTTCACGTTAATGGCCGGCATGATTTATCCCTCCTTTTTCGGGAGGTATTTCTCGATATACTCCGGCTTGATACGCTTCAGCTCCGCCTTGGGCAGCAGGCTCAGCAGATCCCAGCCCAGGTCCAGGGTCTCGATGATGGAGCGGTTCTCATCGGTGCCCTGGGAGACATAGCGCTTCTCAAACTCGTCGGCAAACTTGGCGTACTGCAGGTCGGTGGGGGAGAGGGCGGCCTCGCCCAGGATGCTCATCAGCTCCTTGTTCTCCTTACCGGTGGAGTAGGCGGCGAAGAGCTGGTTCATGGTGCCCGCGTGGTCCTCACGGGTCTTGCCGGGGCCCACGCCCTTATCCTTCAGACGGGACAGGGAGGGCAGCACGTCCACCGGGGGATTGATGCCCTTGCGGAACAGCTCCCGGGACAGGATGATCTGGCCCTCGGTGATATAGCCGGTCAGGTCGGGAATGGGGTGGGTCTTGTCGTCCTCGGGCATGGTGAGGATGGGGATCATGGTGATGGAGCCCTTCTTGCCCAGCTGACGGCCGGCGCGCTCGTACATGGTAGCCAGGTCGGTGTACAGGTAGCCGGGGTAGCCGCGGCGGCCGGGGACCTCCTTCTTGGCCGCGGACACCTCACGGAGGGCCTCGGCGTAGTTGGTGATATCGGTCAGGATGACCAGCACGTGCATATCCTTCTCAAAGGCCAGGTACTCCGCGGCGGTGAGGGCCATACGGGGGGTGGCGATACGCTCGACGGCAGGGTCGTTGGCCAGGTTGGTGAACAGCACGGTACGGTCGATGGCGCCGGTGCGGCGGAACTCCTGCACGAAGAAGTCGGACTCCTCGAAGGTGATGCCGATGGCGGCGAACACCACGGCGAAGTTGCCGGCGTCGTCCCCCAGCACCTTGGCCTGACGGGCGATCTGGGCGGCCAGGGCGGCGTGGGGCAGGCCGGAGCCGGAGAAGATGGGCAGCTTCTGGCCGCGGACCAGGGTATTCAGACCGTCGATGGTGGAGATGCCGGTCTGGATGAACTCGTTGGGGTAGTCCCGGGCGGCGGGATTCATGGGCAGGCCGTTGATGTCACGGTACTCCTCGGCCATGATCTCGGGGCCGCCGTCGATGGGGCGGCCCATGCCGTTGAACACCCGGCCCAGCATATCGCCGGACACGGGGAGCTGAAGGGGGTGACCCAGGAAGCGGACCTTGGACTGGGCCAGGTTGATGCCGGCGGAGGACTCGAAGAGCTGCACAACCGCGTTGTCGCCGTTGACCTCCAGCACCTTACAGCGGCGGATGGAGCCGTCGGACAGCTCGATCTCGGCCAGCTCGTCGTAGGTGACGCGGTCGACCTTGCGGACCACCATCAGGGGGCCGTTGATCTCCTGAATGGTACGGTATTCACGGATCATGCCTCTTCACCTCCCTTGGCCGCAATGGCCTCGATCTGCTCCTCCATTTCCCGGGCCATATCGGCGTAGACGGTGGGGAACTGGTCGTCAGGTACGCTCTTGGCACGGCCCATCTTCTCACGGAAGGGGATATTGAACAGCTCGGACACGGTCGCGCCCTTCTCGATGGCGGCCCGGCACAGCTTGTCGTAATCCAGGATCATCTGGATCATCTTGTCCTGGCGCTCGTAGCTGGAGTACCAGTCCACTTCCATAAAGCCGTTCTGCTGGAGGAAATCCTCGCGCAGCATCTTGGCGGTCTCCAGGGTCAGCTGGTCGCCGGCGGACAGGGAGTCCTTACCAACCAGCTGCACGATCTCGTTCAGGCTGGCCTCCTCCTGGAGGATGGACATGGACTTGTCGCGGTTGACCATGAACTGGGGACCCAGATGCTCGTCGTACCAGGGCTTCAGGGAGTCCAGGTACAGGGAGTAGGAGTTCAGCCAGTTGATGGCGGGGAAGTGGCGGCGGTAGGCCAGGGAGGCGTCCAGGGCCCAGAACACCTTGACGATACGCATGGTGGCCTGGGACACGGGCTCGGACAGGTCGCCGCCGGGCGGGGAAACCGCGCCCACGGCGGTCAGGGAGCCCCGGCGGTCGGCGTCAGAGCCGATGCACTCCACCATACCGGCCCGCTCGTAGAACTGGGCCAGACGGGAGGACAGGTAGGCGGGGTAGCCTTCCTCGCCGGGCATCTCTTCCAGACGGCCGGACATCTCACGCAGAGCCTCGGCCCAGCGGGAGGTGGAGTCGGCGATGACGGCCACATGGTAGCCCATGTCGCGGAAGTACTCGGCGATGGTGATGCCGGTGTAGATGGAGGCCTCACGGGCGGCCACGGGCATATCGGAGGTGTTGGCGATGAGGACGGTCCGCTTCATCAGGGACTCGCCGGTACGGGGGTCCACCAGCTCGGGGAATTCCCGCAGCACGTCGGTCATCTCGTTGCCGCGCTCGCCGCAGCCGATGTAGACCACGATGTCCACGTCGGACCACTTGGCCAGCTGGTGCTGCATAACGGTCTTGCCGGAGCCGAAGGGGCCGGGGATGGCGGCGGTGCCGCCCTTGGCCACGGGGAACATGGCGTCCACGATACGCTGGCCGGACAGCAGGGGGGTCTTGGGGGGATACTTATGCTTGTAGGGGCGGCCCACACGGACGGGCCACTTCTGCACCATCGTCAGCGGGTGCTTCTCCCCCTTGTCATCCACCAGGACGGCCACGGTGTCCAGCACGGTGAACTCGCCGGACTGGATGGATTCAATGGTGCCGCTCATCTTGGGGGGGATCATGATCTTGTGGAGTACCACGCTGGTCTCCTGGACGGTGCCGATGACGTCGCCGCCGATGACCTTGGCGCCGGGCTGGACGGTGGCGTTGAACTGCCACTTCTTCTCCCGGTCCAGGGCGGGGACTTCCACGCCGCGGGGCAGGTTGTTGGAGCCCGCCTTCTTCATGATGCCCTCCAGGGGGCGCTGGATGCCGTCGTAGATGTTCTCAATGATGCCGGGGCCCAGCTCCACGGACATGGGGGCGCCGGTGGTCTCCACCACGGCGCCGGGACCCAGGCCGGAGGTCTCCTCGTAGACCTGGATGGAGGCGGAGTCGCCGTTCATGGTGAGGATCTCACCGATGAGGCGCTGCTCGCCCACACGGACCACGTCGGCCATGTTGGCGTCGGTCAGTCCGGTGGCCACCACCAGCGGGCCGGAGACTTTCACGATTTTTCCGCTCAAATAGCTCAACCTTCTTTCTCGTCGGCGCAAACTGCACATCCTTCGCGTCCCCGTAAACGGGAACGCTCACTCGTTCCGTTGCGCCTCCTCCTCCCCGCCGGACCCACTTCGTTGGGCTCCGGCGGGGGTGCGGGCGGGTGTGGGCACCCGCCCCTACAGAGCAATGAAAGATCTGCGCGCGTAGAGGACGATGCCCACATCGTCCCATTTGACCCGTGCAGTCAGCAGTTAAAGAATATCCGCGCCCACGGCCCGTTCCACGGCGCTCTTGACGTTGGCCATGCCGATGCCCAGAGAGCCGTCCTTGCCGGGGATGAGGATGATGGCCGGGGTGAGCTCATCCTTGTACCGGGCCACCTCCGCCGTCATACCGGCGGCGTACTGCTCGGTAAGGTAGATCACCGCGTAATTTTCCTTGGCCAGCTGGTGGAGGGTCTGCTTGGCCTCCTCCACGGTCTCGGCGGGAAACACATCCAGCCCCAGGGCCTTGAAGCCCAGCACGCTGTCCTTGTCTCCCAGCACTGCGATCTTATACTTAGACATAGGCTTCACGCAGCCTTTCCCGGATGGTGTCCCCGTCCAGCCCCGCCATGCGGCCGGACAGAATGGTGCGGATGGCGGTAAACTCGTTCTCCCTGGCGTACAGGTAGCCGATTACCGCCTGCTCCCCAAAGGGGATGCGGCGGGCCTGGGCCAGATAGCCCATCACCGCGTTGTCGCACAGGCGCTCAAAGGCGGTCAGCTCCCCGCTGCCGGGGGCGGTGAGGGCGGCGCCTGCGGCGGCCGCCTCGCTGAGGGGGCCGGCCCGGAACAGGGCGGCCAGATCGCTGCCCTTGCCGGAAGTCAGGGTGTGTACCTCCACGTTGCCGCCGGGGAGGAGTACCTGATTGAGGAAGTCGGCGCCTTTGCCCATGCGGGCCGCCCGGACGGCGGAGCGCAGGTTGGTGGAATCAATGAGCAGGCGGACGTACCCCTCCAGGAAGGGGCTGCCCACCGCTTTGGCGGCCTCGCTCATCTCGGCGAAGTAGGCCCGATCCAGCACGAAGTCGGCCAGCTGGGGATCGCCCCCGCCGCCCAGCAGCTCCCTGGCCTGCACCACGGCCCGCCGGAAGGGGTCGGTGAAGTCCCGCAGATTGTCCCGCTGCCAGGCCTCCTTGATCTGGGCGGCGGTCCAGCGACCGCCCTCCATCAGCAGCCGGTCGGGCTCAGCCCCTACGGCAGCGGCCTTGATGAGGGTCTTGGCGTTGTGGTAGTCGTATTTCATCTGGAACACGTCCACCAGCCGCTTGTCGGGCACCGCGCCCTTCAGCTCCTTGTACAGAGCGGCCCGGGCGGCGGAGAGCAGTTCGTCCAGCCCGGCATGGGTGAGGGCGGTCAGCTCCCCGTAGCCGCACTCGGTGAGGACCTTGGCGGCCTCATCGTCGGTGCGGGCGTCCAGCATCCGCTCCATCCGCTCCCGGGTGAGGAGACGGTTCTCCATGGCCCGGATACGGGCGGATATGGTCAGATAGTCGGTATCTTTGATCTTAGCCAAAATGTTGCCTCCTTACTTGCAAGGAGCGCATCAGTCAAAGAGCACCTTGGCCACCTCGCGGTCCATTTCGCCCCGCTGGAGGCGCACCAGCGTCTCAAAGGTGCAGTTGACCTCCACGTCCCCGTCGCTGAGGATGAGGCCCCCCTGAATGGGGCGGGACTGCTCGGACATGGTCAGGTGTCCGTCGCCCAGCTTCTCGTTGGCCTGGGTGACCACGGCCTTGCCGTAGCGGGCCCGGTCCTTCTGGGAGAAGATGACCGCCTCCCGGCCGGTGGAGGAGGCCTTCACGGCCAGGTCGGCCAGCAGGTTCACATACTCCTTGTCGGGTAGGTTCACCAGCTTCTCCAGGGCCAGGTCGTAGGCCTTGGAGAGCATCTCCTGCTTGGCGGCCAGCTCCAGCTTGCGGGCGTCCAGCTGGGCCACGCTGGCCAGCCGCTCTACGCGCTCGTCGGCGTTGCGGCGGCCACGGGAGATGATCTCCTCGCTCTCCCGCTGGGCCTGAGCCTCATACCGGGCCGTGATCTCGTCGGCCTGACGGCGGGCCTCGGCGTTGATGTCGCCGATCTCCCGTCCGGCGTCGGCCGCGATGCGTCCGGTGATTTTTTCAATTCCGTCCATAGTCTACCTCTTGCTTAGAAGCCGAACATGATCATCAGGAAGGAGATGAGCAGGGACAGGATGGCGTAGAACTCCACGATGATACACAGCACCATGCCCTTGGACCAGTCGTTGGGGTTCTTGGCCACGATGTTGATGGAGGCGGCGGCCACGCGGCCCTGAGCGATACCGGAGAGCAGACCGCCGAGGGCCATGGGGATGCAGGCGGCCAGGACGATGAGGCCCTGGGCGATGGTCAGCTCACCCACGGTGCCGCTGAACAGGCCCATCTTCATCAGGGCCAGGAAGCCGATGACCAGGCCGTACAGGCCCTGGGTGCCGGGGATAACCTGCAGGATCATACACTTGGAGAACTGAGAGGGGTCCTCGGCCAGCAGGCCGGCGCCCGCCTCACCGGCCAGGCCGGTGCCCTTGGCGGAACCAACGCAGGCCAGGCCTGCGGCAAGAGCGGCGCCCAGGAAACCAAAGAACGCGCCAGCGTATTGGGTCAGAAATTCACCGAATGTCATGTTACTCTTCCTCCTTAATGTCGACATACTTTGTCGCAATGTTCAGGGGCCGCCAGGGGCGTCCGCCCTCTTCATAGAACTGCTTGAAAAATTCCAGGTATTGCAGACGGGACGTGTGGACGTAGGTGCCGATCACGTTCAGGCCGATGTTGAAGGCGTGGCCGATGATGAAGATGATGAAGAAGATGGGGATGCCGATGGCCGGGGGCATTCCGCCGCCGGGCATGGCGCCCAGGATGTTGAACACCTGGCCGATGACCGAACCGGCCAGCATCATCACCATCAGACGGGAGTAGGAGAGGATGTCTCCGAAGTAGCCCGTCACGCCGTTGTACACCGCGCCGATGATGGCGGTCACCTTGCCGAAGCCCTTGGCCGTGCGACCCTGGCCCAGCAGCATCAGGCAGCCGATGATGAGCACCACCGGGTAGCCCGCCACATTGCCGATGCCTGCGGCAAAGAGGCCGATACCCACAAAGATGACCCACCAGGTACCGATGTCCAGGATGGCGTCCACCACCTGGCCCCGGCGGCACAGCATCCAGAATTTCACCGCCATGCCTACCACGATCTGTACGAAGCCCACGGCCAGTGCAAAGACTAGCACGGTCATGGGGTCGCCCATGACGTTGAGCAGGGGACCGGGCACGCCCGTCACCCCGTCGGGCACCGACAGGAAGGGGATCACCGGCTGAGACAGGCCCAGCATACTGGTGAACTGAGCCAGGAAGTCGGAGAAGAAGCCGCCGGTGAAGAAGCCGATGACGGCGGAGGAGATGCCGCACATAATCATCAGCCGGATCAGCTGTCCGAAGCCCCCCTTGGGGTGGGCCTTGTGGTTGATGAAGGCGCAGGCCCCCGCCAGGATCAGGCCGTAGCCCAGATCGGCGAACATGAACCCGAAGAAGAACACATAGAAGGGCATCATCAGCCCGTTGGGGTCCACGCCGTCATAGGCGGGCAGGGAGTACATTTCCGTAATGGTGGTCAGCGGCTCGGTGAGCTTGTTGTTCTTCAACTTCACCGGCACCACCGGGTAGTCCTCCGGCGCCGGGTCCTGGGTCTCCCAGCAGCAGGTGTACTGCCCCAGCTGCTCCAGCAGCTTTTTCTCGTCGGGGACAGGCACCCAGCCCTCCAGGAAGAAGGCGGAGCTGCTGTCCAGCAGGCGGCAGCGGGCCTCCTCCCGGGCGATCTCCTGATCGGCCCGGTCCAGGCACTGCTCCAGCGCGCCCTTTTTGGAGGCGTATTCCCCCACCTGGGCGATGGTGGACTCCAGCTCACGGGCGGCGTCGGCCAGCTGCTCGTCCAGCCGCTTATCGTTTTCCGCCGCCGTCCCCGTCCAGCCCCGCAGGGCCGCCCGGGAGAAACCGTACTCCTTGAGCACCGCCTGGCAGTCCTCCTCCACACTGCGGTGGCAGAGGAACACCAGATATTTCAGTTCGTTGTCCGCCCCCGCCCGCATGAGCTCATACAGGTCGGTGACCGCCCCCAGGGCCCCGTCCATGGCGTCCAGATCGGTGGACGCGGCCACGGTGCCGAAGGACACCGCCACCTCCGGGGTAGAGGCCGTCTCCAGGGGGATATCCAGCGCCAGCCAGGGAGCCAGCGCCAGCTTTTGAGTCCGCAGTTTGTTCTGCTCGGCGTACAGAGCCGAGATCTTCCGCTCCAGGGCCACCAGCTGCCCGGCGTCTGCCAGGCCGGTCCGGTAGGCCGCATCGTCGAAGAGCTCTCCCTCTGTAATCACCGGTCTGGGGGTGAGGAGCCCGCCCTTCTGTTTGGGGCCGTACTTCTTCAGGGCTTTCAGGGCGTTCTCCACGCTGGAACGGGCATCCCTGGCCTCGTTCAGCGCCCCGGTGTCCGGCCGTGTGAGGCTGGCCCAGTCGGGGTCGTCTTTCCGGTCCCCCGGCTCGTCAATCTCCACACAGCCCAAATGCTGAAGCAGCCGCAGCATGGACTCCCGCTCGGATTGCATTCCGATGAGCCGCAGCCGCTTCATTTTCACAATGGACATCAGTTCTTCACTACCCTTCTCACGATGCTCTCAGCGGCGTCAGCCAGACGGCCCTCCGCCTTGGCCCGCAGGGCGTCGCAGGCCTTCTGCGTCTGGGCGTTGACCTCCGCGGCGTGCTTGGCCGCCGTTTCCTCCGCCGCCCGCATAAACTCACGGGCCTGGGCCTCGGCCTGAGCCCGGGCTTCCGCCAGCCGGGCCTTGCCAGCCCGCTCGGCCTCCGCCACGGTGCGCTTGGCCTCCGCCTGTGCTTCCGCCTTGCGCTGCTTGTTGGCCTGCTCGGCCTCAGTCACCTGCTTGATCGCTTCCAGAGACATACATTCACCGCCTTTCCCCATCTCTTGTCCCTCTGGACAATTTATCCGATGTTACTAGTCATGATACTTCAATTTGACCAAGATTGCAAGTTTAAAATGGTGAGTTTACTTTTTGGTCTTTCTTTTTTTCAGCTGGTTTTGCCTAGTTTTTCTTTCCATATTTTTAGCTTCTTTATCCATTATGCCGCATTTTCCTCCTTTTTTTACCTAATTCATTTTTGTTAATTATTTAACATAAAAATTTTTTTGTATATATTTTTTCTTTCAGGCCTTTTTCATACCTTGAGAACTGGGCAAAAAAACGGCGCTGCCGCGATGGTCGCGGCAGCGCCGTTGAGGGATGGATCCTATCAGTCGTCGCTGAGATAATAGGGTTTCATCAGGCTGGGCTGCTCGGTGGAGTCCTTCTGGCCGTTGGAGCGCAGCACGATCTCCGGCGGACGGCCGGCACGGCCTCTGCCGCCGTGCTTCTTCCGTCCGCTCTTGGAGGCGGGGGCGGGGGACTGGGCCGCCGTCTGCTTCCCTCTCTGGGCCTTGGGCTGCTTCTGGGGCGTCTTCTCCTGAGTGGCCTGCTTCTCCTTGGGCCGCTTTTCCTTCCGGTTGTCCGTCTTCTCGGACCGGGGAGCGGGCTTCCGGGGGGCCAGCAGCCGGGCGGTGGCATCCATAATGATGTCGCTGGCCAGGGGATTGGGCCGGTGGAAGTCCTCAAACGCCGGCTCAGGCGCGGCAGGGCGGGTGGGAGCGGTGGCTACCAGGGCCTCCTCCAGAGTGGCGCTGTTGCGCACCCCCCGCTTGGACTTCTTCTTTTTCTCCGGCTGGGCCGGGGCGGGCTGTTCCACCGCCTCAGCCGCTTTCTGGGCGGCCTTGGCCTTGCGCTCGGCAGCGGCGGCCTTGTTGGCGGCGTCCCGCTGGCGGCGCTTCTCCTTGGCGGCGGCCCGGGCCTCGGCGTCCTCCGGGTTGATAATCCGGCCCTTCTTATCCTTGGGCAGGGGCTCAAAGACCTCCATGGGCCAGGGGTGGTCCTCCACCACCGGGATGGCCTTGCCCAGCAGCTTCTGGATGCCCTTGAGCTCCTCCTTCTCGTTGATGTCGCAGAAGGAGATGGCGGTGCCGCCGTGGCCCGCCCGGCCGGTACGGCCGATGCGGTGGACGTAGGTCTCAGGCACATCGGGCAGGTTGTAGTTAAAGACGTGGCTCAGCTCCTCAATGTCCAGGCCCCGGGCGGCGATGTCGGTGGCCACCAGGGCGGTGACCTTGCCGCTCTTGAAGTCGGCCAGGGCCTGCTGCCGGGCGGTCTGGCTCTTGTTGCCGTGGATGGCGGCGGCGGCGATGCCAGCCTTCACCAGATCCCCGGCCACCTTGTTGGCCCCGTGCTTGGTGCGGGTGAACACCAGGGCATTCTTCACGTCTGGCTCCAGGATCAGGGAGGCCAGCAGCTTGGTCTTGTTGCCCCGGTCCACATAGTAGAGCTTCTGGTCGATGACCTCCACCGGGGAGGACACCGGGTTCACCGCCACCTTCACCGGATTCACCAGCAGGGAGTCCACCAGCCCCTGGACCTCCGGGGGCATGGTGGCGGAGAAGAAGAGGGTCTGCTTCTTCTTGGGCAGCCAGCCCAGAATGCGGCGGACATCGTGGATGAAGCCCATGTCCAGCATCCGGTCGGCCTCGTCCAGTACAAAGACCTCCAGCCTGGACAGGTCCACGAATTTCTGATTGTACAGGTCGCCCAGGCGGCCGGGGGTGGCCACCAGAATGTCCACGCCCTTTTTCAGCTGCTCCACCTGGGGGTTCTGGCCCACGCCGCCGAAGATGACGGCGGAGCGGATAGGCAGGTGGCGGCTGTAGGCCACAATGTTCTCCTGGATCTGGAGGGCCAGCTCCCGGGTGGGGGTGAGGATGAGGGCCCGGATGCCCTTGCCCTTGCGGTCGCTGAGCCGCTGGAGGATGGGGGCAGCAAAGGCGCAGGTCTTGCCGGTGCCGGTCTGGGCGCAGCCCAACACGTCCCGGCCCGCCAGAGCGGGGGGAATGGCCTTTTCCTGAATGGGGGAGGGGCGTTCATACCCCTGTTCGGCCAGCGCCTTCAGGATGGGCGCTTTCAGGCCGAGGTCCTGGAATGTCATGCGGTTCGTTCCTTTCGTTAGAAATGCCCCTTCCGCGCCGGGGGCACAAAAAATAAGACTGCCGTGCGGAGGCAGAAAAAACACGACGAAGCCCGCCGTCCAGCCGGCGGGCATTTCGTACATGATAGTTTACTGGAATATAGTATATCATTATTTCAAAAAAATACAAGGGGCGGTCAGCCCAGCCGGGCCACCACTGCCGCCACCGTCTGTTCCAGGGTGTTTCCCCCCGTCACATCCACCGTCAGGTCGGCGTATTTGCGGTACAGAGGCTCCCGGGCGGCGTACACGTCGGCCAGGGTCTGGCCGGGGGACATGGCAATGCCCCGGGTGGTGATGTTGCGGATGCGCCGCTCCAGCTCCTCCAGAGGCACATGGAGGTACACCACCAGCCCCAGCTCCTTGAGGTGGCGGGCGGCCTCCTCCCGGCAGATGGCGCTGCCACCGGGGGCAATGACAGTGCCGGTGCAGTCCAGATCCCGGATGACGGCCTCCTCCACATCCAGAAAGGCCTCCACACCCCGCTGGTCCAGGATGTCCTGGAGCAGGGCGCCCTCCCGCTGCTGGATCAGCAGATCGGCATCCACAAAGCGATAGCCCAGGGTCTTGGCCAGCAGCACCCCCACGGTGCTCTTGCCCGAGCCGGGCATTCCGATCAAGGTAACGTTTTGATACTCCACAGCGGGGTCATCCTTTCCCATGTCATGATCTTTGCCAGTATATCAAATCTTTTCCCCGGTTGCAAGGAAAATCGCCCCTTTTTCTGAACCTGGCGGTTTCCTATTTCCTCTCAAAAAAGTGCTTGCAAAAATCGAACATATGTTGTATACTGAACGCGAACAAAAGTTCTAATCCTGTGTCGGGAACTTTTTGCCGCTCTGCGCCGTCAGAAAAGTACAAGGGTCCTTACAAAGTACGTTTTATGGGACACCTTATCCCGTATACTGGGATCAAACGCCGGAACAACAGGAGGGAAACGGTATGGAGACCATTTATCTGAATCTGGACGCCAGACGGATCACAGGATACGCAAACGAGTCGGACCAAAAGGCCTGCGTAGGTCAGGAGACGGTGTGCTATACCGTGCTGCCCCGGCGGAAGCCCGCCCGGCCGGAGGGAAAGGTGCTGGACTTTGAGGCCTGCCGCCGGGCCCTGGAAGGGGAGTCTGCGGCAGAAGAGATCCCGGAGGAGATTCCCGCGCCGGAGAAGGAGGCCCGGCCCCGCCGCCGGCTGGACCTGGCCCTGGCCGCCGATCTCATCGCGTCGGCGGGGATGCTTACCGCCGTGGCGGCGGTGGCGGTCCGGTTCTTCCTGGGGTAATCAAAAACAGAACGCAGGACACCCAAAGGATGTCCTGCGTTTTTGTTCTTATGGAATCCAGAAACCGGCCCTTCGGGCCGGCGGCGCTTTTGCGCCGTTCGAGCGTTTTGGCCTTTGGGCCAAAACCTCGGCGCAGGCGGAATTCATTTCCGCCGAGCATTTCAAATTCTCACGGAATCCAGAAAAAGAAAGAGACAGGACATATGTCCTGTCTCTTTCTTTTTCTGGAGCAGGTGACGAGGCTCGAACTCGCTACCTCCACCTTGGCAAGGTGGCGCTCTACCAGATGAGCTACACCTGCAAGCGACGGATGTTATTATAGCAATCCGTGCTTCCAATGTCAAGGGAATTTTTCGATTTTTTTATTTTTTCTTTTCAGGCCTCCTGGTCTGTCCACTGATAGCCCATTTCAGCCATTTGGGCCGCCGTCCAGGTCTTGCCGGTGCTGCGGCTCAGATCCACCCACACGGTCTGTCTGTTGCGGTCCACCTGGTTGAAAAAGTGGGGCTGACCCTGCAGGGTACCCTCTATGATCTGACCCTTCAGCCCCAGGCCGTCGCACAGCAGCTGGAAGGCTAAGGCCAGTCCCTCATCGTTGGCCCCCTGACCCACCAGCGCGTCCCAGGCGGTGGCGCCGCCGGTCTCCAGGTCCACCCGCACTGTGCCGGACAGCGTCCCCATCAGCAGGTCCAGCCGCCGGCTGGCGATCTGGTGCTGGATGGGGGTGAGGATGGCCACCGACTGCTCCTGGAGCTGCTGGCGCTTCCGCTGGAGGGCCGTGGGCTCCTCCGGGTAGTCCAGCAGGATCTCCACAATGCGCTGGGTGCCGGCGTCGGTTTTGGGATAGAGCTCCACCGAGCACTCCGGCATCCCCAGAGCGGCAGCGGGGGTGTCGTAGTAGGCCTGCCGCACCTGCTCCTCCACCGCGGCGGCGTCCCCGGTGAAGTAGCCCACCCGCAGGGCAAGCTCGGTCTTGAAGGCCGACAGGGCCTGGACCGCCTCCTCCCGGATGGCGCTGGTACCGGTGATGTTCACCAGATTGCTCACCTGCTCGGGGGAACGGCGGTAAGAGATGGTAATGGTGGCCTCATAGGTGGTGATGATGGTGGTATAGTCGTTCTTGATAAAGTCCACCGCGTAGGCACCCAGGGGGTCGTCCTTGGCCACCTCCAGGCAGGCCCGGTTCAGGTCGGCCTCCACGTCGCCGTTATAGTCGGTGATCTGGATAGCGCCCTCTTCTACCCCCTGGGAGACGAAAAACAGTATGCCGTTGACCAGCTCGGAATAGGTGCTGGCCTTGATGGTGGACTCGTTTTCCCCCAGAGCAGGATGCTCCGCGTGAGGCTCCACCACCGTATAGGCCTGCCCCGACAGGGAGCACCCGCCCAGCAGCAGGGCCAGGCTCAGGGCCAGGGCCGGTATGCACTTTTTCACAGGCCCCGCCCCCTTTCTTTCCTCAAAAGCCCAGGTCCTCGTCAATGAGTACGACCTCGGTACGTCCGATGCCGTTGGATGCCTGCCACAGCACCGTCATGCCCCGGCACAGCCGCTCGGGGCTGTTGCAGTCGTAGCACTTGTCCCCCTTGACGGCGCAGGGGGTCTTACGCTGGAGACGGATGGCGTTTTTGGGGGAGGCCACGTTGCGGGCCCGCCATACCGCGCCGTCGTAGTCGGGGGCCAGTTTGTTGCGGCCCACCACCAGATAGAGCTCCTCATGGCCGAACACGGTGGAGGCAATGCGGTTGCCCACCCCGTCGATGTTCACCATCTCGCCGGTCTCCGCCAGGCCGTTCACCGAGCACAGGTAGACCTGGGTGAAGGCGGCATCCTCCTTGCGGCTGCCCTCCCAGTGGGAGACCACGGTGTTGTGGGCCTTGAGCCGGTCCAGAAGGCCCATCTCCCGGACAGTCACCGAGCCACCGATGCCGATGGTCTTGCCGTCCAGCTTGCCGTCCAGATAGTCGGCGGCCTCCGCCGCCGTGGCAAAGCAGGACACGGCGTAGCCCCGCTTCTCCAGGTTGGCCTTTACCTTGGTGAAATCCGTCATGGAAACCCTTCCTTTCTCTGTGGGCTGGGATCAAATGTCGTCCTTGCTGTAGGTGCGGAAGCCCTCGCCCAGTACGTCGTGGGCGTCGCACACAATGAGGAACGCATGGGGATCAATCTCGTTGACCTTCTCCTTCAGGGGCACGATCTCCTTCTGCTTGAAGGCCACCATCAGCACCTTCTTCTCATCGCCCGAGTAGGCCCCCTCGCCGTGGAGGATGGTGGCTCCCCGGTCCATGGCCATCACCGCGTCGGTGATCTCCTTGCAGGAATCACTGATGATATAGGCCACCTTGGAGCTGTCCAGGCCATAGAGTACGGTGTCCATCACCTTGGTGGTGACAAAGAGGGAGACAATGCCGTACAGGGCGCTCTCCACCTTGCCGAAGGCGATGGCGGCCAGCACGATGACAATAAAGTCGGGGATAAGCACCAGAGTGCCCATGGGCAGCCAGGCAAATTTCAGCTTGAGCAGCCGGGCGATCAGGTCGGTGCCGCCGGTGGTGGCTCCCTTGGAGAACACCAGACCGATGCCCGCTCCCAGCAGGGCCCCGCCGAAGATGGCCGCCAGCATGGTATCCATGGGCGGGAACTGATAGATCATATCCATCACGTCGATGGCGAAGGAGCTGAAGGTCATAGCGTACAGGGAGGACACCAGCAGGTGCCCACCGATGAACTTCCACCCCAGGAAGAAGAGTGGCACATTCATCACAAACACCGTGGTGCCCACCGGCAGGACGGGGATCAGGGCGTTGAGCACCTGGCCCAGGCCGGTGAGGCCGCCCATGGCCACCAGGTTGGGGGCGTAGAAGATGTTATAGGCCAGAGCGTACAGGATGGAGCCCAGGGTAATGACCACATAGCTTTTTACATAATAGCTCACAGTGTGTTTCAACGAATATTCCTCATTTCTCTGGCTGGATCACAGCAGGCTGATCTGTTCCTCGCCCCGGTCCTCCTCCTTGAGCAGGGCCCCCGCCACCGGCAGGGACCGTGCCCGGTACCGGGCGGCGTTGACAATGGTGGTATCCGCCAGCGGCACGGCCTTTTCCACCTTCCACTTGGGCTTGAGGGTCATGACGTTGACCCCCTGGGTGGAGCGGGTGGTCTTGGGGGTGAGGGCGGCGGTGTGGAACACCAGGCAGCGGCCCTCGGTGGAGGTGACTGCCACCTCCAAATCCTCCTTGATGTGGAGGGCGGCGGCCAGGGGGGACTTGTCGGAGTAGGCGCCGGTGAGCTTTCTCCGCTTGGTCTGAGTCTGGTAGGCAGCCACCTCTACCCGGGCTACCTTGCCGTTCTCAAAGAAGAAGAGGATATGGCCGGAGTAGTCGCTGGTCAGGCAGGCCCACACGAAGCTCTCGCCGGAGTCCATGCCCAGCTTGGTGGGCAAAAAGTCGCCCAGCACGCTGGCCTTGGCGTCGTCGAACTCGCTGAGGGGGGCCTTGTAGCACTGCTGCCGGTCGGTAAACACCAATAGCATATCCCGGTTGTTCCCCTCCCAGTACAGGTAGGGGCCGTCCCCCTCCTTGTACTTCTGCTCGCTGCTCATGCGGAGAGACTGGGGGGTGATCTTCTTGAAGTAGCCCTCCCTGGAGCAGAACACATGGACGGGATAGTCGGGGGTCTCGTCCTCCTCCTCCACGGCGCCGGCGGCCTGATAGTCGTAGACGATCTCGGTGCGCCGGGGAGAGGCGTACTTCTTCTTCACCGCCGAGAGTTCCTGGGAAATAATCTTCTTGATGCGGCCCGGGTTGTTGACGATGTCCTGGAGGTCGGCGATCTCCTCCTCCAGCCCGGCTACCTCCTCAATACGCTTGAGGATATACTCCTTGTTGATGTTGCGCAGCTTGATGTCGGCCACATATTCCGCCTGGATGTTGTCGATGCCGAAGCCGATCATCAGGTTGGGCACCACCTCGGCGTCCTCCTCGGTCTCCCGGATGATCTTGATGGCCCGGTCGATGTCCAGCAGGATCTTTTTCAGGCCTTTGAGCAGGTGGAGCTTCTCCTGCTTCTTCTTCATCACATAGTAGGTGCGGCGGCGCACTCCGTCCATCCGCCAGCCGGTCCACTCCTCCAAAATCTCTCCCACGCCCATGACACGGGGCATCCCGGCAATGAGGATATTGAAGTTGCAGGAGCAGGCGTCCTGGAGGGTGGTGGACTTGAACAGCTTGGCCATCAGCTTGTCCGGGTCGGCGCCCCGCTTCAGGTCAATGGTGATCTTCAGGCCGTTCAGGTCGGTCTCATCCCGCATATCGGCGATCTCTTTGATCTTGCCCGCCTTGATGAGCTCGGCCACCTTGTCCATGATGGCCTCCACCGTGGTAGTGTATGGGATTTCATACACCTCGATGAGATTTTCGCTCTTGAGGTAGCGCCACCGGGCCCGCACCTGGAAGGAGCCCCGGCCGGTGTCGTAGATCTGCCTTAAAGCGGCCTCGTCGTACAAAAGCTCGCCGCCGGTGGGGAAGTCGGGGGCCTTCAGGTATTCCATCAGGTTGACCTTGGGGTTTTTCAGATAGGCCGCCGTGGCGTCGCATACCTCGCCCAGATTGAAGCCGCACAGGTTGGAGGCCATACCCACGGCAATGCCCTGGTTGGCGCTCACCAGCACGTTGGGGAAGGTGGTGGGCAGCAGGGTGGGCTCTTTCATGGAGCCGTCGTAGTTGTCCACAAAGTCCACCGTGTCCTGGTCGATGTCCCGGAAGAGCTCGGCGCAGATGGGGTCCAGCCGCACCTCGGTGTAACGGCTGGCCGCCCAGGCCATGTCCCGGGAGTACACCTTACCGAAGTTACCCTTGGAGTCCACCAGGGGGTGGAGCAGGGCGCCGTAGCCCCGGGAGAGGCGCACCATGGTGTCGTAGATGGCGGCGTCGCCGTGGGGGTTGAGTTTCATGGTCTGGCCCACCACGTTGGCGCTCTTGGTTCGGTTGCCGCCCAGCAGGTGCATCTGGTACATGGTGTACAGCAGCTTCCGGTGGGAGGGCTTGAACCCGTCGATCTCCGGGATGGCCCGGGAGACGATAACGCTCATGGCGTAGGGCATATAGTTGAGCTCCAGCGTCTCGGTGATGGGCTGCTCCAGCACCTCGGGCCGCAGGCCCATGACGTTGGGGTTGTTGACCTTCTTCGCCCCCTCCTGGGGGTCCTTTTTCTTAGCCATAAGCAATCAATCCTTATTCCGTACAAATAAAATCCATTCTCTCGGCAGCTTCATTGACCAAGCAAACACAGGGAATCTGACAGCAGCTTCCTGCGGTATTCCGTCCGTATCATGGCATAGCGTATCAGGCGGCTGCAAACCTGTGCCATATCGCTTTGATCCATGCGCAGGTCAGGTGCAATCAGGACCGTCCCCAGATCCACCCGTCCCGTTTCGTCCAAAAGGTCGGGAGCGCACTGCCTGAGGAACTCTATTATCGCATTTCTTGGCGCAGCTCCATACTTGCCACCAATGTTCAAACGGCCATCATGCCATATGTGTATGCGATTGTCCGTCCGTGTAATAAATTCCTCTGCCCTCAGCTGTAGGGCAGGGGATGCAGATACATCTTCCAGATAAACAGCAAGATAGGTGGGGCCCTTCTTAACCTTAGGAATTTTGGGTGCATAAATACACAGATAGGCAGAAAAGGAACGCCCGTCTTCACCTGTTCCGCAAAAATGTCGAAACAGGTCGGGATATCCGTTTCGATGAGGCGTCCCGCGCTGATAAGCACCGCAGTCTTTTGCCTGGGCAAATCCGGTTAGACCTGTGCAGTATCTGTCCCTGTCCATCCAGCATTGATGCATCGCAAGCAGCGGATCTGCCAAAAATGGCGGCGTTTGAGCCCCTAAAATCCCCTCGCGCAGGGCGCACCGGTATTTTGATCCTTCTTCTGACGCTTCAGGGTCAGGTGCGGAGTCCTTTGCCGTCCCGACTTGCACCAAGCTGCAAAGTCGAGCATAGGATGGCAGCTGCTTCATGGCCTGATAGGTGTGGGAAATCGCATCCCAATAGTCCATGAAAAATGTGCTGCCATTTGTGATGGCAACAAAGGGGATATCCAGCGAAACAGCATAATTGTCCGCCTGGCGATATACCTGCTCGGTAAGCTGAATATGTTCCGCTTTACACTCCACCACCAGAATGGGTTTTTTGCGGCGTTGGTCCGCAGCATATACAGCAATATCCATTCTGCCCGTGGCTCGCTTCCAGAAACGGCTCAGCGGCACCTCGATCTCCATGGCGTCATAGGGAACACCCATATCATAGTGCAAAAACAGGATGATTCGCTGCCGCACCTTTTCTTCCGGTGTGGCCAGCCGCTTTTTCCGTGACACAGGATCTGCGTAATAAAGCTTCCCTCTATAGCGCTTGGTCCTGGGGTGCGGCAGGTCGCTATAGTGATACTCCACCCCATCCTGACAAGAAGAATGCTTCCGAGCATACAGCCACTCCGAAACAGCCTGTGCAAACAACAATGGTCATCCGCTCCTGTTCTCTGCTGCATCTTAAAACTACGAAATATCCGCCAGCTCCAGATACTTATACCCGTTCTCCGCGATGTGGTCCTTCCGGCCCTGGAGGTTGTCCCCCAGCAGCAGGTCGAACACCCGGGCGGTGTTTTCCACATCCTCGGGCATGACCTTGATGAGCCGCCGTGTGGCGGGATTCATGGTGGTGAGCCACATCATGTCGGGCTCGTTCTCGCCCAGACCTTTGGAGCGGTTGATGGAGCACTTCTTGCCCGCCAGCTCGCCGTTGACAATGTCGTTCTTCTCGGCGTCGGAGTAGGCAAACCAGGTCTTCTCCTTATAGTTGATCTCATACAGGGGGGATTCCGCGATATACACATAGCCCCGCTGGATGAGGGTGGGGGTGAGGCGGTAGAGCATGGTCAGAATCAGGGTGCGGATCTGGAAGCCGTCCACGTCGGCATCGGTACAGATGACGATCTTGTTCCACCGCAGGTTCATGAGGTCAAAGGCGGCCAGATCCTTGGCGTGCTTGTCGTGGACCTCCACGCCGCAGCCCAGCACCTTCAGAAGGTCGGTGATGATCTCGCTCTTGAAGATCTTGGCGTAGTCGGCCTTGAGGCAGTTGAGAATCTTGCCCCGGACGGGCATGATGCCCTGGAACTCCGCGTCCCGGCTCAGCTTGACGCTGCCCAGAGCGGAGTCGCCCTCCACGATATACAGCTCCCGGCGGGTGGTGTCCTTGGTGCGGCAGTCCACAAACTTCTGCACCCGGTTGGAGATATCCACATTGCCGGACAGCTTCTTCTTGATGTTCAGCCGGGTGCGCTCGGCGTTCTCCCGGGAGCGCTTGTTGATGAGCACCTGCTCGCCGATCTTGGCGGCGTCGAAGGGGTTCTCGATGAAGTAGACCTCCAGCTGGGAGCGGAGGAACTCGGTCATGGCCTCCTGGACAAACTTGTTGGTGATGGCCTTCTTGGTCTGGTTCTCGTAGGAGGTCTGGGTGGAGAAGTTGTTGCTCACCAGCACCAGGCAGTCCTCCACGTCGGCCCAGGTCAGCTTGCTCTCGTTCTTCTGGTACTTGCCCTGGGATTTGAGCCAGGCGTCGATGCCGTTGACAAAAGCGGACTTCACCGCCTTCTCCGGGGAGCCGCCGTGCTCCAGCCAGGAGGAGTTATGGTAGTGCTCGATGACCTGCACCGTGTTGGAGAAGCAGAAGGAGACCGACAGCTTCACCTTGTACTCGTCCTTGTCCGCCCGGTCACGGCCCCGGCGCTCGGTCTGCCAGAACACCGGCTGCGTCAGGGGGTTGTCTCCCGCCAGCTCCTTCACATAGTCCTCAATACCGTTTTCATACTTGAAGTCGGTGGTCTCGAACTTACCCCCCACCTGATTGCGGAACCGGAAGGTAATACCGGCGTTGACTACCGCCTGCCGCTTGAGCACATCCAGGTAGTACTCCACCGGAATGTCGATGTCGGTGAACACGTCCAGGTCGGGCAGCCAGCGGAACCTGGAGCCGGTCTTTTTGCCGGTGTAGGGCTCCTTCTTCAGGCCGCCCACGTTCTCGCCCTTCTCAAAGTGGAGGGTGTACTCAAAGCCGTCCCGGTGGATCACCGCGTCGAAGTAGCGGCTGGCGTACTGGGTGGCGCAGGAGCCCAGGCCGTTGAGGCCCAGAGAGTACTCGTAGTTGTCGCCGGAGTTGTTGTTGTACTTGCCGCCGGCGTACAGTTCGCAGAACACCAGCTCCCAGTTAAACTTCTGCTCCTTCTCGTTCCAGTCCACCGGGCAGCCCCGGCCGAAGTCCTCCACCTCGATGGACTTGTCCTCATACCGGGTGACGGTGATGAGATTGCCGTGGCCCTCTCTGGCCTCGTCGATGGCGTTGGACAGGATCTCAAACACCGCGTGTTCGCAGCCCTCCAGCCCGTCGGAGCCGAAGATAACGGCCGGGCGCTTGCGGACTCGATCCGCCCCCTTCAGGGAGGAAATGGAGTCGTTGCCGTAACTTTTTGGGGAAGAACTTCTTGCCATGGGCCTCTCCTCATATCGTAAAACTGCCGGTCCTCAGGACCGGCGCAAAAGATGCGCATACGTTATTATATTACCCTATTCCCGCCTAAAGTGTCAAGAAAGGCCGGGCCGCGGCAATCCGCGGCCCGGCCCGGTACTCATGCGGCCAGGTCCTCCAGCTCCGCCAGCGCCTCCCCCTGGGAGTCGGCGGAAAAGCGGAAGGTTCCGGCGGCGTCGTATACCTCAACGTGTCCGTTTACATAGCGAAGTTCAAATTCCATGGTTCAGCGCTCCTTTCCTGTATCGTTGGGTACAGGATACCAGAGCAGCTGTCCAATAAAACGGACTATTCTTGCAAGTCAGCCTTAAATTGTTCCCACGCCTCCGGGTTTCGGACGTAATAGAGGGGACATTCCTTGCCGGTGACGTCGTAGTGCCGGATGACCTGGTCGGTGTCCAGGTGGTACTCGTCCATGAGCCAGCGCACCAGCTTGATGAGGGAGTCATAGGTAGCCTGGGTGAAGGCCCCGGTGTCGTCGGGGTGGCAGCACTCAATGGAGATGGTGTCCACGTTCCGGGGGCCGGTGCAGTAGGCGATCTCGTCCAGGGGGACGTTGCAGATGATCTCCCCGTCCAGGCCGATGAGGAAATGGCTGGAGGCGTAGGTCTCTCCGGTGGCGGCCAGGTTTCGGAAGTAGCTGTTGTTCTGCTGGGCGGTGGTGCCCGGATTGCCCACATAGTGGACCACCACGCCGTTGACCTCCTCCAAAGGCTCGCCGGGCCGGGAATAGGGATTGACGGGGAGGAGCTTTTCGGTGACCCAGTCAGGCAGGTTGCCGGAGGGCTGAGGGCCTGAGAAGGCCAGCCGCCAGATCAGGAAGGCCGCTCCGATCAGCACAAGAATGATAAGGGCGGGCAGCAGAGGGGAACGGCGGCGTTTTTTCACGCGGGTGGGCATGGGCTTGTCCCTCCTTTTTGGGGTAAAACGCAGAAACACAGGCCCGCCGCCTGTTGCGGGCCTGTGTTTCCAAGATCTGAAAAAGAGAGGAAAGAGAGGAGTGGTATGTCTCAACCACGGTTCTTATCCTAACCTCTCACTGTGAACCCGTTTTGAACCGGATATGAACGTTTTGTAAAGCCTGATATTGGTTATTCCGCCAGGGTGCGGGCCACGTCGGCCAGGTAGTTCTGCTCCAGCTCCTCGATCTTGCCGGCGTCGCAGGCGGCGGCCACGGCGGGGTCAATGGGCAGCCGGGCCAGCACCTTCAGGCCCAGGCCGGCGGCCACCTGGTCGATGTGGCTCTCGCCGAAGATGGCGTGGCGCTTGCCGCAGTCGGGGCACTGGAAGTAGGAGTAGTTCTCCACCAGGCCCAGCACGGGAATGTGCATCATCTCGGCCATCTTCACGGCCTTGGTGACGATCATGCTCACCAGATCCTGGGGAGAGGTGACCACCACGATGCCGTCGATGGGCAGGGACTGGAACACGGTCAGGGGCACGTCGCCGGTTCCGGGAGGCATATCCACGAACATATAGTCCACATCGCCCCAGATCACGTCGGTCCAGAACTGCTTGACGGTGCCGGCAATGACGGGCCCCCGCCAGATCACGGGGTCGGTCTCATGCTCGGTGAGCAGGTTGAGGCTCATGATGCCGATGCCGGTCTTGGTCTCGGCGGGGTAGATGCCCAGCTCGCTGCCCTCAGCCCGGGTGTGGATGCCGAAGGCGGCGGGGATGGAGGGACCGGTGATGTCGGCGTCCAGCACGGCCACCTTCTTGCCCATGCGGCGCATAGCCACCGCCAGGGAGGAGGTCACCAGGCTCTTGCCTACGCCGCCCTTGCCGCTGACCACGGCAATGACCTTGCCGATGTGGGACAGGCCGTTGGCAGGGACGTGGAGATCCTGGGGGGCGGTGCGCTCGCCGCAGCTCTCGCCGCAGGAGGAACAGTTGTGGGTGCATTCAGACATGGTTGATTTCCTTCTTTCCTATGTTGTTACCAGAGATTGATACGGGAAGAGCGGCGGGGGACTGGCCCCCGCCTGTTGATTATTTAATAGTGGTAGCTGCCGCCGCCGATGAACTCCCGGATGAGGGACTCGGGGGGTACCAGGGTCGGGTCCACCGGCTCAAAATACCGGAAGGAGTCCACCAGATCATGGAACTCGTGATAGCGGGGGTTGTCGGCGGGGATCTGGTCCACCGCCTCTCTCAGGGCGTGGGCGTAGTTGGCAAACACCGACACCTCGTAGGGCAGGGAGGAGTCGATGATGATATTGGCCCGGTTCTTGAAGGGGGAGATGTACTTCTTCTCGCCCCGGCGCACATTATACCACATCAGAAGGGTTTCCAAAAGGTCTGTGCCCCGGAAATTATAGTCACGGACCGCCCGGCGGGAAATCCGCATCCAGGTGCCCTTGAACCGCAGTTCCTCCCCCTCCAGCACGTTGGAGCGGGCGGAGATGTACAGGCCGGTGGCCTCGGGGTGGCGGCCGAAGATGTCGTCGTTGAGGGCGTGGATGCCCTCAAAGATGGCAATCTCGTTTTTGTCCAGCTTCAAAAAGGTGCCCCGGCTGTCGTTGCGCATTTGCCGGGCAAACTCATACTTGGGTACCACCACCCACTCGCCCCGGGACAGCCGGGAGAAGGTCTCGTCCAGCAGATCCAGGTCCAGCAGCACCGGGGACTCGTAGTCGATGTCCCCCTCAGGGGTGCGGGGGGCGGTCTTGCGGTTGAGGGTTTTATAGTAGTTGTCCATGGAGATGGTGTGGGTATTCACACCCCGGCGCTCCAGCTCCTGCTCCAGCTTGAGGGCAGTGGTGGTCTTGCCCGAGCCGGAGGGGCCGGACAGCAGCACGATGGGGTTCTCCTTCATCCGCTCCAGAATGCGGTCTACCGCCGACGCAATGCGGCTTTGATAGGCGGCGTCGCAGGCCTCCAGAAATCCCTTGGGGTCGGTGCGGATGCTCTCGTTGATCTCTTGCAGCTGATAGGGCATAGCGGACCTCCTTACAGGGCGCCGTGAAAGCGGGCAACCCGCTCCTTTCCGGCGCAGACGGCGTCGATCTTCTCGATATACTCCTTGGGATACTTGGGGTTGGCCAAGCGCTCGATGTAGCCGGTGGCCGGGTTGACCAGCTTGGTCACCCCGCCGCCTCCCAGGGAGACGATGGTGTGCAGCTCCTCCATCATGCAGATGTTATAGAGGCTCTCGGTGCCCGGCAGGCACCAGCCCACGTTCTCAAAGGAGCCGGACATATATTTCTGACGGTAGAGGTAATAGGGGATCTGCCCCGCCGTACGCAGGTCGGACCAGGCGTACTCCAGCATGGCGGCCACCTCTTCATCGGCGGGTACGCCGCTCCCCTCCTCCATCAGCCGGGAGCCCTTCTTCATGGCCAGGGTGTGGACGGTAATGTTCTCCGGCGCCATAGCCAGCACCTGATCCAGGGAGGACCGGAAGCCGTCCACGCTGTCGGCGGGCAGACCGGCGATGAGATCCATGTTGACGCAGGGGATGCCGCTGTCCCGGGCCATGGCGTAGGCCCTGCGGATGTCCTCGGCCCGATGGGCCCGGCCCATGGCGGTGAGCACATGGTCCTGCATGGTCTGGGGATTCACCGACACCCGGCCGCAGCCCCGGCGGAAGAGGACCTCCAGCTTTTCCCGGGTAATGGTGTCGGGCCGTCCCGCCTCCACCGTGTACTCGGTGCAGCAGGACAGGTCAATGGAATCGGCGATCTCCCCCATAAGCCGGTCCAGCTGAGGGGCGGACAGGGTGGTGGGAGTACCGCCGCCGAAATAGACGGTGCGTACCTTCAGGCCCGCCCCCGCCAGCATTTCACCGGTGGCCTTGATTTCCCGGGAAAGGCAGTCCAGGAAGGGGTCGATGAGCTTGAGGGCCCGGCCCACGTCGGCGGACACAAAGGAGCAGTAGGCGCACCGGGTGGGGCAGAAAGGGATGCCCACATAGAGGGACACCTCCTCCGGTTTCAGGCTCCGCTGGGCGTCCAGGCTGGCCTGGGCGCAGTCCATGGCCAGCTGCCGCCGCAGGGGGGACACCCGGTAGGTGTCCTTTAAAATCTTCTCCGCCTGGGCGGGGGTGGCGCCGGCCAGCATGGCCTTGGTGGGGATCTTCACCGGCCGCACGCCGGTGAGGGCACCCCAGGGGGGCTCGTTCCCACGGGCGGCCACCCCGGCATCGTAAAAGGCCAGCTTCAGGATCCGCTGGAGGGCCCGGCTGGTGGAGAGGTCATCGGCGAGCTCTTCCAGTTTACACCGGCGGCTTGCCCCATATGACTGGCCGTGGTAAGTCAGCCTGGCGGTGGCGGTGGCCCACAGCTTGCCCCGGCTCAGGGAGAGCACCAGATGGTCCTCCCCGGCAGCGGGGGGCTGGTCGTCATATTCCGGCCGCTGGTCAGGAAAAAGCGTCAATAACATTTGCTCGGCGGCATATTTGTAGTCGTGGCCGCGGAGGTAGAGTTTCATAGCGGAATGATCCTTTCCGGGGAAATCAGATTACCCCATGGCCTCCTGCATATAGTAGTTGCTCTTCCGCTCGGCCTCCAGGGTGGACAGATCCATGTGGCCGGGGAGGACCTGGAAGTCCCCGGGCAGCCGGGCCAGCCGGGCCAGGGAGGCCATGATCTCCTCATAGCTGCCTCCGGGCAGGTCGGTGCGGCCCATGGAGCCCTGGAACAGGGTGTCGCCGGTAAAGAGGGCGTCCCCCGCCATCAGGCACACCCCGCCGGGGGTGTGGCCGGGGGTGTGGATCACCTGCACGTCGATGCCCCCCACCTTCACCACGTCGCCGTCGTCATAGGGGGTGGGCTCGGTGCCCAGCGGGGGGAACACCTGGCTGCCCAGCCGGGCGATATCGGCGGGGTGGAGGTACACGGGGATGCCCGGCAACGCCTTGAGCAGCCCGGCCACGCCGGTGGTGTGGTCATAGTGGGCGTGGGTCAGCAGGATGGACTGGATCTCCACCCCATCCTCCCTGGCCTGGGCCAGGATGCGGCCGGCCTCGTCGCCGGGGTCCACCACGGCGGCGGTGTGGGTGTCCTCGTCCTCCAGCAGATAGCAGTTGGTGCCGATGGGCCCCACCTGTAAAACACGAATTTTCATGGGATGTCTGCCCCCTTCTTTACATGGTATCGGTGTCCAGCAGAATGGTCACAGGACCGTCATTCTGAGAATAAACCTGCATATCAGCGCCAAATCCCCCACAGGGCCACGGCCCTGCGGGGACCCCGCATCTTTTGATCTGCTCGGGCGGAGTGAATCCGCCCGGCATCGAGGTTTTGCCTGTGGCAAAACGCTCGGACGCGCAAAGCGCGGGGGCG
>NZ_NFIB01000030.1:0-35828 GCF_002159385.1 Flavonifractor sp. An52 | reverse complement strand
ACGCTAAGTGGAAAACGATGTGGAGTTGCGAAAACAACCAGGATGTTGGCTTAGAAGCAGCCACTCATTAAAAGAGTGCGTAATAGCTCACTGGTCGAGTGACTCTGCGCGGAAAATATAACGGGGCTAAGCGTAACACCGAAGCTTGGGCTGCACAGCAATGTGCGGGGTAGGGGAGCGTCGTGTACGGGGTGAAGTCGCAGCGGAAGCAGCGGTGGACTTTACACGAGTGAGAATGCCGGAATGAGTAGCGAGAATTATGTGGGAATCATAATGGCCGAAAATCTAAGGTTTCCTGGGGAAGGTTCGTCCGCCCAGGGTAAGCCGGGAGCTAAGGCGAGGCCGAAAGGCGTAGTCGATGCACATACGGTTGAAATTCCGTAGCCACCGAACCTTAAGCACACTGACACATGGAGATAGCGGGACCCGGGCGTTGGTTGACCCGGGCGTAAGGGACCGAAATCAAGTAGGGAAGTCCGCGATGCTCTGTGGCGAGAAAAGGTGTGAGGAATGCTAAGGTGCCCGTACCGCAAACCGACACAGGTAGATGAGGAGAGAATCCTAAGGCCAACGGGAGAAGGGTTGTTAAGGAACTCGGCAAAATGACCCCGTAACTTCGGGATAAGGGGAGCCTCCTACGGGAGGCCGCAGCGAATAGGCCCAAGCGACTGTTTACCAAAAACACAGGTCTCTGCTAAATCGAAAGATGACGTATAGGGGCTGACGCCTGCCCGGTGCTGGAAGGTTAAGAGGAGAGCTTAGCGCAAGCGAAGGTTTGAATCGAAGCCCCAGTAAACGGCGGCCGTAACTATAACGGTCCTAAGGTAGCGAAATTCCTTGTCAGGTAAGTTCTGACCCGCACGAATGGCGTAACGATTTGGGCACTGTCTCAACAGCCCACCCGGCGAAATTGTTGTACTGGTGAAGAAGCCAGTTACCCGCAACTAGACGGAAAGACCCCATGGAGCTTTACTGTAGCTTAATACTGGAAATCGGTAAATCATGTACAGGATAGGTGGGAGACTTGGAAGCCTGGGCGTCAGCTTAGGTGGAGTCACCCTTGGGATACCACCCTTGATTTGCTGGTTTTCTAACCTGCGGCCGTGAATCCGGTCGGGGGACACTGTTAGGTGGGCAGTTTGACTGGGGCGGTCGCCTCCTAAAAGGTAACGGAGGCGCTCAAAGGTTCGTTCAGCACGGACGGAAACCGTGCAGTGAGTGTAAACGCATAAACGAGCCTAACTGCGAGACCGACGGGTCGAGCAGTAACGAAAGTTGGAGTTAGTGATCCGGCGGTATGCAAGTGGAAGTGCCGTCGCTCAACGGATAAAAGCTACCCTGGGGATAACAGGCTGATCTCCCCCAAGCGTCCACAGCGACGGGGAGGTTTGGCACCTCGATGTCGGCTCGTCACATCCTGGGGCTGAATTCGGTCCCAAGGGTTCGGCTGTTCGCCGATTAAAGTGGCACGCGAGCTGGGTTCAGAACGTCGTGAGACAGTTCGGTCCCTATCTGTTGCGGGCGTAAGAGATTTGAAGGGAGCTGTCCTTAGTACGAGAGGACCGGGATGGACGTACCTCTGGTGCACCAGTTGTTCTGCCAAGGGCATGGCTGGGTAGCTATGTACGGACGAGATAAACGCTGAAGGCATCTAAGCGTGAAACTCCCCCTAAGATTAGATCTCTCATCCTTCGGGAGTAAGGCACGTCGTAGACTATGACGTTGATAGGTCGGAGGTGGAAGCGCGGTAACGCATGCAGCTGACCGATACTAATAAGCCGAGGGCTTGACCTTAACATGATGATTGCAGGCGCTTGCCTGATGTACTGGAGACTGCATTGTTCGGTTTTGAGGGTGCTGACAAAGCACCAGATGCGCCTTTAGCTCAGCTGGTAGAGCAACTGACTCTTAATCAGTGGGTCCCCGGTTCGAATCCGTGAAGGCGCACCAATGGCCCGTTGGTCAAGCGGCTAAGACGGCGGCCTCTCACGCCGCAAACGTGGGTTCGATTCCCGCACGGGTCACCAATTTTTTAAAAATTGGTCTTGACAGTGAGAACAAAATAGAATATAATGACTTATCGTTGAGAAGAACGGTAAGGAGAAGAAAGTTTTAAAAGTTTCTTTTGCTTACTTTTCTTTTCAAAGGAAAGTAAGTTGGTGTTGATTGCGGTGAGGGTCCACCCGTTCCCATCCCGAACACGGAAGTTAAGCTCACCTGCGCCGAAAATACTTGTCTGGAGACGGACCGGGAAGATAGGTAACGCCAACACAGAGAGCGGACAGCTTAGGCTGTCCGCTTTTTGCTTTACAAAAATCAGCAGCCGTCATAGACAGCTGCTGATATAGGTACTGACATCAAAGGAATCTAGGCTGCTGTCCTTCCGCAGGTACAGGGGATGGTGGGGATGTCCCTTTTTGGAGCGGGCGCCGGCGGAATACCAACAGGCGCCCAAATCGTTCCCGATCTCCACCATGTCCCGCAGGCAATCGGCCAGATAGCTGCGTTTCTCAATAATAGCGCCCCAGGCCGCCCAAATTGCGGGAGCGCCGGTTTTGGTCTGCTCCAGGGCCCAGCGGAAGGCCGCCATATTTTCCTGGTGCAGGGCGGGATTGCACACCTTCTCCATATCATCAGGGCGTGTAGCCCGCTGGGCGTATACATTGAACATGATAAAGCTGTCATAGCCATTGCCCAGGGCAATGCGCTCCACCGACTTCAGGGTGTTGTCCAGATCGTTGGGTGCGGCGGTGGAAGGATTGATGCCCACGCAGATCAACGGGCGGCTGCCCCGGGTGCCCAGGATGTAACGGTAGTCGCAGTAGCGGTTGGGGACGTAGAGCCAGCGGTCCACGTCGTAATCGGCCTGAGGCAGCAGAGCCTCCTCCAAGGCCAGGGAAAAGGACTGGATGTCCTGATGGGCGGTGTCGCAGGCGGGAATATGCATATCAAAACCTCCTGAGGAAGAACGGCTTGTGAGGCGCGTCGCTCCATGGTATACTCACCCTATCAGGATACAGGCAGGAGAAGCAGAATGCAATACCGAAGTGTGAAAAAGGGAATCTTCCAGGCCAGACCCAACCGCTTTATCGCCCATGTGGAGGTAGACGGCGGGCTGGAGGTGGTCCATGTGAAAAATACCGGCCGCTGCCGGGAACTTTTGGTTCCGGGGGCTACGGTCTATCTGGAGGAGAGCGACAACCCGGCCCGCAAGACCAGATATGATCTGATCGCTGTGGAAAAGGGCCGGCTGCTGGTCAATATGGATGCTCAGGCCCCCAATAAGGTGTTTCAGGAGTGGGCGGAGGGAGGCGGCTTTCTGCCCGGACTGACTCTCCTGCGGCCGGAGACCACCTGGGGCAGCTCCCGGTTCGACTTCTACTGGGAGGCGGGAGAGCGCCGGGGCTTTGTGGAGGTCAAAGGGGTCACTTTGGAGGAGGACGGCCACGCCCGCTTTCCCGACGCGCCCACGGAGCGCGGGGTCAAGCACCTGGAGGAGCTGATCCGCTGCCAGGCAGAGGGCTACGAGGCGGCTGTCTGCTTTGTGATCCAGATGGCGGGAATGAAGGATTTTGCCCCCAATGATGTGACCCATCCGGCCTTCGGCGCGGCGCTGCGGAAGGCCGCCGGGGCAGGTGTCCAGGTGCTGGCCCGGGGATGCAGGGTCACGCCGGATACGCTGACCATCGCGGAACCAGTAAAGGTATGCCTCTAAAATGAAAGTATTATATTGAAAACTTGCAAAAATGGAGATTGTAAGCAGGGAAATTTCTGAATTATTTCCAAATATGCAAGAACAATCTTGACAGATGCAGAAAAAGAGCATACACTGCGTCCATCAAGCAGAGACGCTCGTTTCGCCGAGGAAGGCGAAGCGAGCGTTTTTGTTTTCAGGGAGGAATGAATGTATGTATTCGTCAGTGAACACAATCTGGGTGCTGTTGGGCGCCGCGCTGGTCTTTTTCATGCAGGCCGGCTTTGCCATGTGTGAGGCGGGATTTACCCGGGCCAAGAACACGGGCAATATTCTGATGAAGAACCTGATGGACTTCTGCATCGGCACGCCCATCTTCTGGCTGCTGGGCTTCGGCCTGATGTTCGGAAGCGCGGGGGCGCTGGTAGGCGGCTTTGATCCCTTCGTACGGGGCGACTATTCCGCCATCCTGCCGGAGGGGGTTCCCTTCTTCGCCTTCTTCATTTTCCAGACGGTGTTTTGCGCCACCGCCGCTACCATCGTATCGGGCGCTATGGCAGAGCGCACCAAGTTTATTTCCTACTGCATCTATTCTCTGTTGATTTCCGCTGTGGTCTATCCCATCTCCGGCCACTGGATCTGGGGCGGTGGCTGGCTGTCCCAGCTGGGCTTCCATGACTTTGCCGGTTCCACCGCGGTGCATATGGTGGGCGGCGTGGCCTCCCTCATCGGCGCCAAGATCCTGGGGCCCCGCATCGGCAAGTATGACAGGGACGGCAAGCCCCGGGCCATTCTGGGCCACAACCTCTCCATCGCCGCGCTGGGCGTGTTTGTGCTGTGGTTCTGCTGGTTTGGGTTCAACGGCTGCTCCACCGTCTCCATGACCGGGGACGACACCCTGGTGGCTGCCGGCAGCATCTTCGTCACCACCAATATGTCGGCTGCTGTGGCCTGCGTGACCACCATGCTCTTTACCTGGATTCGCTTCAAGAAGCCGGACGTCTCCATGACCTTCAACGCCGCTCTGGGCGGCCTGGTGGCCATCACCGCCGGCTGTGACATGGTATCTGTGGAGGGTGCAGCCATCATCGGTATCTGTGCCGGCATCGTGCTTCCCCTGGCGGTGGAATTCTTTGATAAGGTGGCCAAGATCGACGATCCTGTGGGCGCCATTTCGGTCCACGGTGTGTGCGGCGCCATGGGTACCCTGCTCACCGGCCTGCTGGCGGTGGACGGCGGCCTGTTCTACGGCGGCGGTCCCAAGTTCTTCCTCACCCAGTGCCTGGGCGTGGTCAGCGTCATTGCCTGGGTGGCGGTGACTATGGTGATCATCTTTACGGTGATCAAGCACACGGTGGGTCTGCGGGCCTCCGCCATTGAGGAACTGGAGGGCCTGGACATCCATGAGCACGGCCTGCCTACCGCTTATGCCGACTTCAGTCAGTCCACCAGCATGACGGCGGTGGCCAAGCCGGACGCCTATCCGGAGCCCTATGTGGCTGGTGAGCGCCCGGTGCCCGTGCAGGTCCCCGAGCGTGCTCAGCCTGCGGAGCGCACCAAGTCGGAAGCCAAGCTGACCAATGTGACCATCATCTGCAACCAGTCCAGGTTTGAGGAGTTGAAGAGCGCCATGAACGGCATCGGCGTAACAGGTATGACGGTAACTCAGGTGCTGGGCTGCGGCATCCAGAAGGGCAAGACGGAGTATTACCGCGGCGTGCCCATGACCATGAATCTGCTGCCCAAGGTACAGGTGGAGATCGTGGTGTCCAAGGTGCCGGTGGCACAGGTGGTGGATACCGCCAAGCAGGTGCTCCATACCGGTGGGATTGGCGACGGCAAGATCTTCGTCTATGATGTGGAGGATGTGGTCAAGGTCCGTACCGGCGAACACGGATATGACGCCCTCCAGGGCGAGGAGTAATGAGACAGCCCCCCGGACTTGTCAAAGTCCGGGGGGCTGTGGTATATTGGTAGCAATCATCACTGGGGGGAATGGACATGGAGTCGGCCTATCAAATCTTTGCCGCAGAAATCACGGCAAAAGGGAAGGGCTATCTGGTCATTCAGCACTGTCGGACCGGAGAGCTGGATGAACTGCTGTGCCGGGGCCGTCAGGAGCTGCTGAGCCTGGGTGCAACAGAACTGCTTGTGACCTCTCGGGACCCCAGTGCACCGTTGGAGGAGGGGTGCCTGGGAGAGTGCCGGCTGGAGTTTGTCCGCGATCTGCTGGAGCTGCAGCGGGATCTGTCCCAGCTGCCCGGCCAGCCCCAGCGCCTCAGCCTGGAGCCCCTGACCCGGGAGCGGGGCGGGGCCTGGCTGGCTCTGCACAATGGATGCTTTTTTGAAATGCCCAATTCTGCTACTTACGGCCCCCGGGATCTGGACCGGGCTCTGGAGGAGGGCCACCGCTGTGGATTTGCGGTGGTCAACGGGGTGCGAGTCGGGGTGTATGAGCTGGATCTGACCCAGGAGGTGCCGGAGATCGAGGGCATTGCGCTGCAAAAGGATGTCTGTGGACAGGGCCTGGGGCGGGAATTGCTCTGGGGGACTATGGCTCTGTTGGCGGAGGCTGGATTTGACCGGTGTAAGCTGCTGGTGGCCAGCGACAATGAGAGCGCATTTTCCCTGTACCGCCGGACGGGCTTCAAGGCGGCGGGTATCCGGAGCAAGTGGTTTCGGATGCTGCCCAACTGAATGGCAAAGGCGGCCGCCGTGCATGGCACGGCGGCCGCCTTTTATGCTGTCAGCGGTTGGCGGAGATCACCTGGTCCCACTGCTCCGCCGTCAGCGGCTGGGAGAGCCGCAGGGAACAGGTGTAGCTGCCGTCGGTCCACAAAGCCAGCACATAGGACTGTTCTGCATCCCCCTTCAGGATGACGGTCAGGCCATCCAGGTCGTAGGAGGTCTGAGCGGCATAGGCGGTGTAATCGCCGGAGTTGTCTTCGGTCCCGGCGGATTTGCGGAAGAGAGCCCACTGGGAGTCACCCTCACAGCGAATTTGAGCCAAGGTATCACCGTAGGCGGTATAGGTACTCTGCTCCACCAGGAAGGGCAGCGCGTCCAGGTCGGAAACGGAGAATCCAACCAAAGCCGAGAGAGCCTGGGCGGAGGACACTTCCTGGAGATTTGGGACCACAGTGATTGGGCCGGATGGGGTCTCCACAGGCTGGGGCGAGGTAATCCGGGGCAGGATCGAGATCCCTGCCAGCACTACGGCCAGACAGGCGGCGGTAGCAAGCGTACGCCGCAGAAGAAGCGGGGTGCGGGAGGAGGGGATAGGCTGTCCGGCTGATTCCAACTGCTCCAGGATGCGGGACCGCATGGCATCGGTCACTACAAGGTGGGACATGATCTCGTCATATTTCCGGGCCAAAGTCATACGCCTCCTTCAAGATCTCTTTCAGCTGAATGCGGCCTCTGCGCAGATCGGAGCGGACGGTGGACTCTTTCCGGCCCAGGATGGACGCGATCTGGGCGGTGGAGCAGCCCTCATGATAGAAAAGGTGGATGGCAGCCCGGGAATGTTGGGGAAGAGCCTTGACGGCCTCCCATACAAAGGAGAGGTTCTCCCGCTGTTCCGCGGCCAGCGTGTCCCGCAGCTCGTCGGCGGAGCGCAGACGGTTGTACTTCAACCGGTTTTTGCTCAGGTTGGCGGCCACCCGCAGCAGCCAGGCCTTTTCGTGCTGGGGGCTCTCCAGCACAGGAGCGGTACGCAGAAATTGCAGCAGGGTGTCCTGGAGTACCTCCTCGGCGTCACTTTGATTGTGAAGGTAGGAATAGGCCAGACGTAGAATACTGTTGCCATAGGCGTCCAGCATCCGGGCAGCCTGAGCGTTGGCGGTTTGCCGGACGGCCTCCTCCTCCGGCTTCCGGGCAAAGAGCAGTCGAAGGGCGTGTAGGATATGGGCGCGCAGGCCGGGCCGTCTCAGGCGGCAAACAGCGGTCATTCCCATCGACTCCTCCCCCTTCTGTAGTAGTGGAACGCTGGCGTCATGCCACGGATGCCACCAGTGTGAGCATAGCGTCCCGGCTCAGGCCGGCGGCGCTCTGAATGGCATAAGTATAGCCCTCCGTAGTCCAAACCGCAACCTTAACCGTGTCTCCGTCGCCCTTCAGGGTAACCTCTGTTTCGTGAGAGGAAAGGGTGTCCACCTGAGGATAGGCGGTATAGTCGCCGCTGATATCCTCCTGCCCCACCGCCTTACGGATAGTGAGGTTATCTTCACAGAGGACCTGGATCATCTGATCAGGCAGCACAGAGATGTGCTCCGGGGTGCAGCCATCAGGCAGGTTCAGAGAGAAACCAGCCTGATCCTGGGCCTCCGCCAGCGTGCCGCATTCCACAAAGGGATTGGGGATCTGAGTGGAGGGATCAGTCTGGATGGAGATGGTGCCGCTGTCGCCGGTGATGGCGTCCTCCTGGTTGCCCAGCAGGGCGTCAAAGAGGGCCAGGGGTACATAGGTAGTACCATTCACCGCATAGGGAGGGCAGCCCAGAGAGAAGGGGGCGCTCATACCCACCATATCTTCCAGACTGGTGGTAATCACATAGCGGTCCACCCCAAGGGTCACATCAGTGTGTACCTTGCCGGTGTCCACCCGGATCTGCTCTCCAGACCAAGTCACGGTGAAACCCAGTTCTTCCGCCAGAGCACGGAGGGGAACCATTACGCTGCCCCGAATTTCGGTATCGGCGCCGTTGACCTGGATAGCATAGCCAGAGGGAGAGGCGGTCTCGTCCACAGCAACGGGAGCGGCCAGAACAGGCAGACAGAGGGAGCCGGCCAGGGCCAGGGACAGCAGAGTGGGAACAAGCTTTTTCATAGAAATCTTCCTTTCCGGTGAATTGCGGGAGAGCCTTTGCTCTCTCGTTGTGACACCCTAGATACAACTGGGCGAAAGGAAATGTTGCATGAAACGAAAAAATGTCCGCTGCCATAGGCAGCGGACATTTTGGAATATCAGAGTGTGAGCCGGATCTCCTCGCCATCTTGGGTGTGGATATCCACCAGAGAGACGCCACGGCACTGTCGCCGCAGCCGCCGCGTCAGGCGGAATACCTCCGCACGCCGGTGAGGGGGAAGCATCACATAGCGGCGGCAGGCCCACAGGGCAATGGTGAGCCCTGGTTTGCTCAGGACAAGCCAGGTGGGCAGAAGCAGGTGGAGGCGAAAGTCCTTGGTTTTGATGTGCAGACGCATTTATTCCACCACGACTTCCACCAGATCGCCATTGCTGCTCTCTACCTCCACCAGCTTTCCCAGTGCGCCGCCCTCAATGAGGGAGAGAAGGGCGTTCAGGTCCAGCTGACGGAGCCATTCGCTGCCCCGGAACTGAGGCAGGTCGAGGTTGAGCTGAGCGGCAATGCGGACCAATGCCAAGGGCAGATTGACATTGATTTTATCCCCTTCCCCTGTGCGGACCCGGACACGGAGGAACAGCTCCTCTGCGCTTTTCCGAGCCTCCGGGGGAACATACTGCACGTCGGTGCGCTGCCCTCAGATCAGCTCGTCCAGAGACAGGTGGAAGTAGTCGGACAGGGCGGTAAGGACGGAGAGATCGGGGACGCTCAGGTCATTTTCCCACTTGCTCACCGCCTGGGGAGAGACTCCCATCTGAGCGGCCAGTTCCTCCTGAGTCAGGCCGTCCCGCTTCCGAAGGGCGCTGATGCGCCCACCGATGGTCTGGTTCATAGGTATCCTCTTTTCTGCGTGTGGTTTTCACAGGATGTATTATAGAGTGTTTCCGCAGAAAAGGGAAGGTAACGGCGGTTGGAACTTGCAACCAGCGGTAGAACAGAAGTACAACGAACGGTTGAGAACGGTTAGGGTGTCTGCTCCCACCGGCAGCCACGGGCCTGCCCTGTGATGGTACCCAGGCAGTCCAGGTGATCTTCCTCCGACACCTGAAGATCAGGATAAGCCAGACTGGGGGCCAGCAGCCGGGTGACGCCCCTGCGGCGGCAGAGCCGCCGGAGCAGGACTTCCTGATTATAGAGGTATATACCATATTCCTGCGCGGTAGGGGGGCGTTGGGCACACAACAGAACGGTGCCGGAGGGATAGACCGGTTCCATGCTGCCATCGCTGAGAAGCACGGCAAAGTCCGCCTCCCGAGCGGCGGCGTCAACCTCCGGGATCAGAATGGCCCGGACCGGCGGGGCACCGGTGGAGCCGGTGGTGTAGCAGAAGGTACGCTTCACCGATACGGTCCCGATGGATTTGACGCAGGCCGCACTCATCAGGGCCAACATGACCCCAGCAGTCCGCCGCCGTTGGGGCTCCAGTCGCCGCAGTGCCAGCAGCAGGCGGAGCTCCTCCGGGGAGAGCAGGACCACGCCGTCCTGGCTGTTGGCGGTGACGCAGCATTCCGGGGGCAGCTCGTCATCCAGCAGATATCGGATGGGTACCCGCAGTACACGGGTGATCCGATCCATAGGCCCTATCGCCGGATTTTTTGTCTGTCCCGACAGAATTTTATTCAGCGTACCAAGAGGCACGCCGGACAGACGGGAGATATCCTCCGACGTCAAGTGGCGCAGTTTTTTTACATAGGCCAGCTTTTCCACCATCAGAGACATGGGCGCACCTCCAGAGAACCCCCAACCGAATGCGGTCAAAACCTCCCGGTCAGTGGACAAAATAGTCTGTTGACATTGACAATTTATGCAGAATACATTATATAGAGTATGCAGAGGGACGAAAATACAAGATATAGACACAGAGGGGAGCGGATGTGGAAAATTACCGTAACAAACAGTATAATACCTTTTGATAGGGAAAAAGAGCGAAATATGTCGTGAAACCATGAAATTATAACCAAAAGCAGAGAAAATGAGGAGAGAGGAAACCATGAGTAATTGTCGTATAAAGTACCATGTATATCTGGACAGGGCTTCCCGCCCTCAGATGTATGGGATCCGGAGCCACAACGGAATCTGTGTCGGACGCATTTCCACCGACTTTCAGGAGGTCAACCGGCTGGCAGAATGCTGCAATAGTGCGGGGCTGTCTCCGGTCCATCTTGCTGATGTTGTGGAAGATTTTCGGCGCTCCTGAATGGGAGAAAATAGGTCCAGATACTTGACCGCCGCACTGGAATCAGGTAAACTGAGACCGGCAAACGGCAATCGAGTGAAGCAGAGTAAAAAGCCACCCGCCAGGGTGGCTTTTTCGTCGTGTTCAAGGGGGGAGAAGAAGCATGGAGCAAACACAGAAAAAATGCGCCCTGTTCCGCTTCTGGAAGCGGGAGCCGGTGCTGTGTATTGCCGCGGTGTGCGCGGCGGCCTCCATTTTACTCAATCCGCCGTCGGCGGACTATCTCAATTATATTGACTGGCGGGTGCTGAGCCTGCTGTTCTGTCTGATGGCGGTGGTGGCTGGCTTGCAGGAGTGCGGCGTGTTCGCGGTACTGGCTCAGCGACTGCTGGCCGGTGAGCGGCGGATGCGGTTTGTGACCCTGGCACTGGTGCTGTTGCCCTTCTTTGTGTCCATGCTGGTGACCAACGATGTGGCCCTCATTACATTTGTGCCCTTTGCGGTGCTGGTGCTTGGACTGATTGGCAGAACGGAGCGGCTGATTTATATTGTGGTGCTCCAGACCATTGCCGCCAATCTGGGCAGCATGGCTACTCCGGTAGGCAACCCTCAGAATCTGTATATCTATGCCAACTATGAGCTGACCGCCGGTCAGTTCTTTGCCACCATGGTGCCCCTTACCCTGATCAGTTTTGTGGGGCTGGTGATTGCGGCCCTGTGCGTCAAGCCGGAGGGGATCCGGGTCACCTTTTCGGAAAAGGCCTCCATTCGCAGCCCCGGCCGGCTGGGGCTGATGGCAGGATTGTTTGTGCTGTGCCTGCTGTCGGTGTTCCGGGTGCTGCCCTATCCGGCCCTGCTGGCCGTGGTGGCGGCGGGTATGCTGATCTTTGACCGGCCTCTGTTCCGCAAGGTGGACTACGGCCTGCTGGCCACCTTCTTCTGCTTCTTCCTTTTTGCAGGCAATGTGGGAGCCTGCGCTCCCGTACGGGAGGCGCTGACGGCGGTAATGGCGCAGAACACAGCTCTGGCCTCCGGCATTACCAGTCAGGTCATCAGCAACGTGCCGGCGGCGGTACTGCTGTCCAACTTTACCACCGACTGGCACGGGCTGCTCATTGGCACCAACATTGGCGGCCTTGGAACACCCATCGCATCTCTGGCCAGCCTGATCTCCATGAAGGCCTATCTCAGGTCCCCCGGCGCTCGGGCCGGTCGTTACCTGCTGGTGTTTACCCTGGCCAATGTGGCAGCCCTTGCCATTTTGACGGGCAGCGTGGTGCTGATGGGGCTGATTTTCCCCGGATAAGCGGATTTTGAACCCAATATAAGCGGATTATAGCTTGTATTTGATCAAAGAACATAGTATAATAATATACTGCTTCTTTTGCGTATTGCGGCAGGCCGGGGATCACCGGCAGCCTTGTTGGCCGGATCACCGGACCCGGCCCATATTCGATTAGAGAGGGTTCGGCATGACATGAATCGTACGTTGGAACATATCCTTCCCCGGGTGCAGAAGCCTGCACGCTATACCGGCGGCGAGTATAACGCGGTGGTGAAGGACCGGCGCCAAGTGGATGTGCGCTATGCGCTCTGCTTCCCGGATACCTATGAGATCGGAATGTCCAATCTGGGTATGCGTATCCTTTATGGAGTTATGAACCAGATGGACGGCGTTTGGTGCGAGCGGGTGTTCGCACCCTGGGGCGATATGGAGGAGGAGATGCGCCGGGAGGGCATCCTGCTCTATGGCCTGGAGAGCGGCGACTCCATCGCAGACTTTGACCTGATTGGGTTCTCCCTGGGCTATGAGATGGCATATACCAATGTGCTCAATATGCTGGATCTGGCCGGACTGCCCCTGCGCTCCGAGGAGCGCTACGGCCTGTCTCCCATTGTGATCGCCGGCGGTACCTGCGCCTACAATCCGGAGCCCCTGGCCCCCTTTGTGGACATCTTTGTGCTGGGCGAGGGCGAGGACGTAAGCGTAGAGATTATTCAGCTCTACCGCAAGGCCCGGGAGGAGTGCTGGAGCAAGGATGAATTCCTGGCTGCCGCTGCTCAGATCCCCGGCCTGTATGTGCCCTCCCTGTATGAGGTGTCCTACCGTCCTGACGGCACTCTGGAGCAGGTTATTCCCCATGAGGGCGCCCCTGCGGTGGTGACCAAGCGGATCGTCCAGGATTTTGACAAAAGTTACTTCCCGGTGAAGACCATCGTGCCCTCCACCGAGATCGTCCATGACCGGGTAATGCTGGAGCTGTTCCGGGGCTGTATCCGGGGCTGCCGGTTCTGTCAGGCGGGCTATGCTTACCGACCGGTCCGGTCCCGTGACCCGGAGATCCTGCTGAAGCAGGGTATTGAGGCCTGCAAGGACTCCGGCTATCAGGAGATGACCCTGTCCTCCCTGTCTACCAGCGATTACCGGCCTCTGGAGCACCTGTGCGACGGGCTGCTGGACTGGTGTGAGCCCAACCGGGTGTCCCTGTCCCTGCCCTCCCTGCGGGCGGACAATTTTTCCCTGGGGCTGATGGAGCGGGTACAGCACGTCCGCAAGTCGGGCCTTACCTTTGCCCCTGAGGCGGGCACCCAGCGCCTCCGGGACGCCATCAACAAGAACGTCACCGAGGAAGACCTGCTGCGGTCCTGCCGCACTGCCTTCTCCGGCGGCTGGTCCAGCGTAAAGCTCTACTTCATGCTGGGTCTGCCCACCGAGACCGATGAGGATGTGCTGGGTATTGCCGACCTGGCGGAGAAGGTCTACAAGACCTGGAAGGAGGTCACCCCCAACCCCAGGCGGGGTGTGACCATCACAGTGTCTACTGCCTGGTTTGTGCCCAAGCCCCACACCGCCTTCCAGTGGGAGCCTCAGATCACAATGGAGGAGTATCAGCGGCGGGTCAAGCTGCTGCGGGAGCATATGAAGGGCCGGTCCATCAAGTACAACTGGCACGACTCCCAGACCAGCTTCCTGGAGGCCGTCTTTGCCCGGGGCGACCGGAAGGTGGCCGACGTCATTGAGACCGCCTGGCGGCAGGGCGCCAAGTTTGACGCCTGGAGCGAGTATTTTGACTTTGACCGCTGGCTGGCCGCCTTTGAGGCCTGCGGCGTGGACCCCGCTTTTTATGCCAACCGTACCCGTGAGAAGGACGAGCTGCTGCCCTGGGATGTGACCAGCGTGGGCGTGACCAAGAACTTCCTGTGGCGGGAGCGGGAGCGGGCCTATGAGGCTGTCATCACCCCCGACTGCCGGGTCCAGTGCACCGGCTGCGGTGCCAATAAGCTCTATCCGGGAGGAAAATGTGATGCATAGACTGGCATTTACCAAGGCGGACACCGCCAAATTCATTTCCCACCTGGATCTGATGCGTACCTTCCAGCGGTCCTTCCTGCGGGCGGGTATCCATATCAAGCATACCGAGGGCTTCAATCCCCACGCATTCGTTTCCATCCCCCTGCCCCTGTCGGTGGGCTACTCCAGCAGCTGTGAGGTGCTGGAATGTCAGGTGCTGGACACGCCTCTGGAGGAAGTTCCCCAGCGCATGAACGCCGCCCTGCCTGCCGGTATTACCGTCCAGCGGTGCTATGAGGGTGTGCGCCCAGTGAAGGAGCTGTACTACGTCAACTATATCGTCACCCTGGAATATGAGGCCGGGGCTCCCTTTGGGGCGGAATCCGCCATCCGGGGTCTGCTGAGCCGGGACAGCCTGGTGATGGAGAAAAAGAGCAAGAAGGCTAAGAGCGGCAAGGTGGAGGTGGATCTGATCCCCCTCATTGCCAAGGCCACCGTGGAGGAGCGGCGGGACACCATCGCTCTGGACCTGATCCTGAAGGCCCAGAATCCGGGCCTGAATCCCGAGCTCATTGTGTCGGCCATCCGCACCTACTGTCCCGACGCCGCCCCCGATTATGCGGTGTTTCACCGCCGGGCGGTGCTGGATGAGCAGTTCCAGAGCTGGGAGTAATTTCATTAAAAGGGAAACGGACCTTTCGCATTTGGGCGGAAGGTCCGTTTTTGATGGAAAATAACTGCTTATTTTTGAATGATCTATAATTGACAAGGGAAGAGGGCCGGACTACAATGAGGCCTGTTGTACCGGCAGGACTATGCCGGTGTGGAAATCCCTGAAGCGAGGCGAGCGTAGCAATGAAATTACTGTGTCAGTTCGGCATTATTTTTGGGATATGCTGGATAAGTCAGATCCTGGAGCAGCTGCTGCCCATCCCTTTTCCGGCCAGTGTAATCGGTATGGTGCTGCTCTTTGTGCTGCTGGCCACCGATGTGCTCAAGCTGGAGCACGTTCGGGAAAAAGCCGACTTTCTGTTGGCCAACATGGCCTTCTTTTTCCTGCCTGCCGGCGTCAGCGTTATGAACTACTTTGACGTGTTGAGCAGCGCACTGGTGCCTCTGCTGGTGATCTGCCTGGTGACCACAGTGCTGGTATTCGGCGCCACCGCCCTGAGTATCAAACTAACCCTGCGGCTGATGGGAAGGGGGAAGAACCATGGTTGAGTGGACCAATTCTCCCTTCTTTGGAGTGGCGCTTAGTGTACTGGCCTTTTGGATCGGCGTCAAGATCCAGAAAAAGACGGGACTGGTGGTGTGCAATCCGCTGCTGATCGGCGTGATTCTGGTGATTGGTCTGCTGCTGGCTCTGGGGATTCCCTACGAGTATTACGACCAGGGAGGCAGCCTCATCAATCTGTTTCTCTCTCCTGCCACTGCCTGTCTGGCGGTGGCCATCTACAGCAAAGTTCAGCTGCTGAAGGAGAACTGGCTGCCCATTCTGGTGGGCTGCGTGGTAGGTTCCTTGGTATCTATGGGGAGCATCCTGGGATTGTGCCGGCTCTTTGGGCTGGATGAGGCCATGACGGCCTCTCTGCTGCCCAAGTCGGTGACTACCCCCATCGCAGTCAGTGTGGCCCAGGCCCACGGCGGTATCCCCTCCATTACGGTGGTGGCGGTGATCCTGACGGGCATTCTGGGCAGCATTCTGGCCCCCCTTCTGATCCGTCTGTTCCGGGTGAAGGACCCCATCGCCGCAGGGCTGTCCATCGGGGCCTGCTCCCACGCTGTTGGTACCTCCAAGGCTCTGGAACTGGGGGAGACCGAGGGTGCCATGAGCGGTCTGGCCATCGGGGTATGCGGCCTTGTGACCGTGCTCTTTTCTCTGATTCTGCTATAAAAAAGATCGGGCGCATTGCGCCCGATCTTTTTTTACAGATCGATGGGGTCCACATCCACGGGATGGGTTTTGCGGTACTCCTTGGTCCACTGGGACAGCTGGAAGATGGTCCACAGATCAGAGACACCGGCATACAGCAGTACGATGCCGATGACCCGGAAGAGGGCGGCCTCAGCCAGCAGGGGGTGGAACACCACAAAGATGCCCAAGCCGGCGGAAACCAGAGAGAGGATCAGGTTGATGTTCCAATGGGAGTAGTCCATCCGCTGCAGCTCCAGGGTGCGCTTGACGCTGAGCAGAGCGTCAATGGCGATATACAGGCCCAGGATCACAGGAATAACGCCCTGAATCAGCGGGGGATAGATGACCATGACAGCGCCGATGGCGGCAGCCACGATGCCCAGGAAGAGTCCCAGGAAAGCGCTTCCCTTCCGGTCCTCGCTGCGGTAGAAGCCCACAATGGCAAAGATACCGTAGAGCAGCAGAATGGCGCCGAAGGCATAGCAGATGATATCCATGACAATGGTGGGCCACAGGATGAGTACGACGCCCAGAATCAGGTAGAGGATGGAGAGAAAGACAAAGCTGACCGTCATATTTTTCAGACGTTCTTTCATAATAAGACCACCTTTCTCCAGTGTTACAGGCTTGGGGCCTGCCAGCCCTTGCATACATCGATCCAGCCGGCGCTGTTGGACAGCTGGGCCAGCTCGTCACAGTTGAGCCTGACGGCGGAGGCTGCGTTGCCGGCGGCGGGGTAGATGGTGTCAAAGCGCTGAAGGGAGATGTCCAGATAGGTGACGGTGTTGGGGTGGGTGATGCCAAAGGGACACACGCCGCCGATCTGATGGCCGGTAAAGGCTTCCACCTGCTCCGGAGTCAGCATGGTGGCTTTGTGGTGGAACTGGGCCTTGAACTTGGAGTTGTCGATCTTGGCGTCGCCGGCGCAGACGATGAGCACCGCCCCGTCCTCATGGAGGAAGGATAGGGTCTTGGCGATGTGGGCGGGTTCGCAGCCCACGGCCTGGGCGGCCAGCTCCACGGTGGCGCTGGACACGTCGAATTCCTGAATGCGGTCCTCATAGCCTCGCTGACGCAGGTAAGCGCGGCAGGTTTCAATGGACATCTTACTTGCCCTCTTTCTTGGCCTGAGCCTTGGCCAGGAACCGGTCGGCCTGGATGATGAAGCGCTGATGCTCTCCCTTGCCGATGGGACCGGCCTCGTCAAAGGCGGCCACGGTATAGGTGAGCTTGCGGCCCTCCACAGCGGTGACCTCCGCCTCGGCCCACACCTTCATACCCACAGGGGTGGCGGCGTCGTGGCTGACGTTGAGCAGGGTACCTACGGTGCCCTGCCCCTCCTCCAGCTGGGCCTGCACCGCGTCGACAGCGGCGTTCTCCATCAGGGCGATCATAGAGGGGGTGGCGAACACGGGGACCAGACCGCTGCCCACGGCGGCGGCTGTATTTTCAGGGGTGACCACAGTTTCGGCCCGGCCCTTCATACCAACAGTAATAGACATAAGAACGACTCCTTTTTTCTGAAATCAATTCGTGCGTGTACTATTTTACATCAATCCCCAGAATAAGGCAAGCAGAAAGCCGCACATTGCTGTGCGGCTTTCCGGAGCAGGTGTTTAGTTGGAGGCCAGCATGAGCCGGGTCCACTCAGAGTCATAGAGGGCCAGGGTGTCGGCGGGCAGGTTCTTGAAGCTCTCGCACTGGTCCAGAATGCTCTGGTCGGGATAGGCATAGGGATCGCCGGAAACCTCGGGGTCCAGCTCCTCCCGGACGGAGAGCAGGGGGGAGGAGTACCAGATCTCCTCACAGTTCTTCAGGCCGGCAGCAGTGGAGCACATATAGTTGATGAAGATCTCGGCGTTCTCCTTGTTCTCGGCGTTCTTGGGGATACACATGGCGTCCACGTACAGGTTGGTGCCCTCCTCAGGCAGGCAGAAGGCCAGGTCGGGGTTGATCTCAGCCATGGTCAGATAGTCGCCATAGTAGTAGGCGCCGATGGCCGCAGAGCCGCCCTGCATCTTCTCAAAGATCTCGTCCATGACGTAGGACTGGACCAGGGGCTTCTGCTGGATGAGCAGGTCCACGGCCTCCTTGATCTGAGCCTCGTCGGTGGTGTTGTAGGAGTAGCCCAGGTACTTCAGGGCCACGCCGATGGCGTCGCGGGAGTTGTTGAACATGAGGATCTGGCCGGCGTAGTTCTCATCGAACATGGTGCCCCAGCTGGTGGGAGTCTCCTCCACCATAGTGGTGTTGTAGATGATGCCCAGCAGGCCCCACATATAGGGCACGCTGTACAGGTTCTCCGGGTCGTAGTCCGGGTTCTTGAGGGCGGGATCGATGTCCTCAAAGTTGGGAATGTTGTCGAAGTTCAAAGGCTCCAGCATATCCTCTTCGATCATACGGGAGATCATATAGTCGGAAGGGATGACCACGTCGTAGCTGGCACCCTCGTTCTTGAGCATACCGTACATGGACTCGTTGCTCTCGAAGGTGTCGTACACGACCTCAATACCGGTCTCGGCGGTGAAGTCCTCCAGCACGGACTCGTCAATGTAGACGCCCCAGTTGTAGACGTTGACGACGCCCTTGTCGGCGGCGCCGGGTTCCTTGGCCTCACCGGAGTTGGTGCCGCCGCAGCCGGTCAGTGCCAGACTGAGGGAGAGTGCGGAGGCGGTCAGAAGTGCGAGAGACTTTTTCAATTTCTTTCTTTATCCCCTTTCGGAAATGATGATTATAACAGCCCGGAGGGCGTGTTACCAGAGGGCGGGCTTACCGGCCCGGGTTGAGTTTGGCCTTCCGTCGGGCGGCGGCGTTCTCCTGACGCACCTGCCGGATGTTGACGGTCAACAGCAATGCAAACACACAGATAAACATGAGGGTGGACAGGGCGTTGATCTCGGGAGTCACCGGCTTTTTCACCGCGGTGTAGATCTCCACCGCCAGAGTGGTGACGCCGGAGCCCTTGGTGAAGTAGCTGATCACAAAGTCGTCAATGGACATGGTAAAGGCGATGATCAGGCCGTTGAGGATTCCGGGCATGATCTCGGGCAGGATGACCTTGCGGAAGGCGTACCATCCGGAGGCCCCCAGATCCTGAGCCGCCTCATATACGTTGGGGTCCAGCTGCCGCAGCCGGGGCATCACCGACAAGATCACATAGGGTGCGTTGAAGGTGATGTGGGCCAGAAGCAGGGTGCCGAAGCCGGTGCGCCAGCGGACACCCAGCCACTGGCTGAGGAAGCTGTCGTTGAACACACCGATGGCGAACACGAAGAGCAGCATCATGGACACGCCGGTGATGATGTCCGCGTTGGTCAGGGGGATGTTGTTGATGGACATACACACACTGCGGGAGCGGCGGCGCATACTGTGGAAACCGATGGCGGCTGCGGTGCCCAGAATGGTGGCGATAAAGGCGGCCAGCACCGACAGGATGATGGTGGTCCGCAAGGCTCCCAGCAGGCGGGTGTTATGGAACAGCTCTACATACCAGTCCAGGGAGAAGCCGCCCCACACCCGGTTGCTCTTGGTGGCGTTGAAGGAGAAGACGATGAGCAGTACGATGGGGGCGTACAGGAAGACGTACACCAGCAAGGTAAAGATACGGGAGGGAATGCGATGCTTTCTCATAGCACAGCCACCCCCTCTTCACCTTCGCCGAAGCGGTTCATAATGGCCATCAGGATCAGCACGATCACCATCATCACCAGGGCGATGGCGGAGCCCAGGTGGGGGTTGTAGGCGTTGCCCAAAAACTGCATTTCGATCAGGTCGCCCAGCAGCAGGGTCTTGCCGCCGCCCAGCAGGCGGGACAGGGCAAAGGTGGACACCGAGGGGATGAACACCATGGTTACTCCGGACAGCACGCCGGGGAGAGACAGGGGGAAGATGACCTTCCGGAACACCATGGAGCTGCTGGCGCCCAGGTCCTGGGCGGCCTCAATGACCTTGGGGTCGATCTTGTCGATGACCGAGAAGATGGGCAGCACCATAAAGGGCAGGAAGTTGTACACCATACCCAGCACGATGGCGCCCTGGGTGTTGATCATGTGGAAGTAGCTCAGGTTGGTGCCGAAAATGGCGTTCCACAGATCGAAAAAGCCGATGGCCGACAGGAACTGATTGATGAGGCCGTTGTCGTCCAGGATGGACATCCAGGCGTAGGTCCGCAGCAGGAAATTCATCCACATAGGCAGCATGATAAGCATCATGGCTACCTTGCGTACCATCAGCTTCTCCCGGGACAGGAAGTAGGCCAGGGGGTAGCCGATGAGGATGCAGATGGCGGTAGCCACAAAGGCCAGGACAAAGGAGTTGCGGAAGGCGGGGACGTAAGTCCCCATGTTGCTGAAGTTGTCCAGGGTAATGCTGCCGTCCTGACCGGTAAAGGCGAACACCACCACCAGAATGAGGGGAGCCACCACGAAGATGGCCATCCAAACCACATAGGGCGCGGCCAGCCACTTATTCTTCATCGTCGCTGTCCTCCTCCAGCCGGTCCTCGTTGAGCTCGTCATACTCGGAGGAGTAGGAGCTGTAGTCGCCGAAGGTGCCGGAGTATTGGCTCTTCTTCATGATATGGAAGCCGTCGGGGTCGATCTTCACCCCAATCTTTGCCCCCACGGGGGAGTAGTCGGTGGTCTGGATGAGCCACTTGAAGCCCCGGAAATCCACGATGATGTCGTAGTGAATGCCCTTGAAGGTGACCTCGGTGACGGTGCCGGTGAGCTGGCCCTCGGCCTCGGGAACAATATCGATGTCCTCGGGGCGGATGACCACGTCCACCGCCTCGCCGGGGGCAAATCCCTTGTCCAGGCATTTGAACTTGCGGCCGTACATTCCAACCACATAGTCCTCGTGCATGATGCCGTCGATGATGTTGGACTCACCGATGAAGTCGGCCACAAAGGCGTTCTTGGGTTCGTTATAGATGTCCTCGGGGGTGCCGATCTGCTGGATCTTGCCCTCGTTCATCACCACGATGGTGTCCGACATGGTGAGGGCCTCTTCCTGATCGTGGGTGACGTAGATAAAGGTAATGCCCACCTGCTGCTGGATGCGCTTGAGCTCGATCTGCATATCCTTGCGCAGCTTCAGGTCCAGGGCGCCCAGAGGCTCGTCAAGCAGCAGGACCTGGGGGCGGTTGACGATGGCCCGGGCAATGGCGACACGCTGCTGCTGGCCGCCGGAGAGAGAGTTCACCGACCGTTTGCCGTAGCCGGCCAGGTTGACCAGGGCCAGAGCCTCCTCCACCCGCTCCTTGATCTCGGACTCCGGGACCTTGATCATCTTTTTGGGGTCCTTGGGATCGGGCACTTTGTTGACCCGCAGACCAAAGGCCACGTTTTCAAAGATGTTCATGTGGGTGAACAGGGCGTATTTCTGAAAGACGGTGTTGACCTTCCGCTTGTGAGGGGGAACGTCATTAATCCTCACGCCGTCAAAATACACGTCGCCGGAGGTAGGCTTCTGAAAGCCGCCAATGATACGAAGCGTCGTGGTTTTGCCGCACCCGGAGGGACCGAGCAGCGTGAGGAACTCCTTGTCATTGATATAAAGGTTGATGTGGTCCAAAATGACGTCGTCGTCAAATTTCATGAAGCAATCCGACAGGCGGATCAGTTCCTTGGACATTTATCCTCCCCCATTTCTAAACGGTAGTAAAGGGCGTACCCAAACCGGCGGTTGGGTACGCCCTTATGACGAAACAAATATATATGGAATTGCGAAAAATGTCAATAATAAAACCGCTTTTTTTCAGGGATTTTACGGCCGCTAACTTTGATGCCGAGTGTGGTGGCAACAAAGTTATCAGAGGATTATCATATGAGGTGAATAAAAGGGACATAGGAAGCCCTTTTGCTGTTAAAACAGATTGAACGGCCTGGGACAAACAGGTATAATAGAAGCTGAAAAAAGCTTTCTTATGTGGCTGGAGCGGCAAAGATCCGGGGGATGGTAACTGTGAAAGAATGCTATCATGATAAAAAACGGATTATTGCCTGTTTTGCCAGTGTGATGTGCGGAATACTCATCCTGACCGGCGTATGGTGGGGGAGCCACGCCCGGGCATTCCGGGTCTTGCTGGAGCAGCTGCCGACGGCCGACGGCTGCGGAATGCAGTTTTATGTGAGCGATGAGGACGGAAAACGAGAGCGGAGGACCATTGACGATCCGCAGGACCGCGCGGCGGTACTGGCCGAGGTGGAACGGTTGGATTTTTCCAGGCCCAGGCTGTCAGACGATCTGTGGGACGCGGCGGAATATTATAGCTGCTTCTGGATAGAGATCTATGGGACGTCGTACCTTCTGGAGCTTCAGATCCCATTGGACGATCCGCAGCAGGCCCTTATCCGGGCCGACGGAAAGGCGTTCCATGTGGAGGGCGGCGAGGCGTTTTTGACGGCCCTGGAAGGCTGGCTGTACGAGTAGAAAGATGGAAATAAACAGTCTGCGGCACCTCAACCGGGTGCCGCAGACAAATCCCTTATTGTTGTTCTCCAAAATATTCCGTCACAAAGTCTACGTGTTCCACCGTGAACACCTTACCTCTTAAATACTCCAGAAGCCCCGCGTCGGTGGGGAAGGTGAATTCCAGCTTGTAGGAGTACAGAGCCTGGAAGGAGCGGCCATACTGCTTGTTGTCCCGTTCCCGGCCGTACTTGCCGTCCCCCAGCAGAGGGTGACCGGCGGCGGCGAACTGGGCCCGGATCTGGTGGGTGCGTCCGGTCAAAAGCTCGCACTCCACCAGGGACAGCCCCCGGTTGACCTTTAAGGTCTTATATAAGGTAGCGGCGCTCTTGCCGCCGGGCACCGGTTTGTGGAACACCTTCACCTGGGCGCGGCTCTCATCCTTCAGCAAAAAGCCCTCCAGCTTGCCCTGAGGCGGGGCCATGCGCCCGTGGATGATGGCCAGGTAGAACTTGGCGATCTCCCGGTCCTTGATCTTCTGGTTGAGGATCCGCAGCGTTTCCGCGTTCTTGGCCGCCATGACGATGCCGCCGGTGTTCCGGTCGATGCGGTTGCACAGGGCGGGGGTGAAGGAGTGCTCGTCCCGGGGATTCCACTCCTTCTTTTGATAAAGGTAGGCCTGGATGTGGGTAATAAGGGTATTGACCTTCTCATGCTCGTCGGCGTGGCACAGCAGGCCGGGCCGCTTGTTGAGGAGCATCAGGTTCTCATCCTCATACACGATGTCCAGCTTGGGCTTGAACACCGCCAGGAAAGCATTATCTTCCCGGGGCTGGTCAAAGAACTCATCGTTGATGTATAATTGCAGCAGGTCCCCCACCTGGAGCCGCACATCCCGGGCGGAGCCCTTGCCGTTGACCTTTACTCTCTTGAGGCGGATGTATTTCTGAGCCAGGGGAGCGGGGAGGAGAGGCAAGGTCTTGCCCAGCCAACGGTCCAGCCGCTGCCCGGCGTCATTTTTTCCAATGGTAAATTCCCTCATATTGACCTCCAGTACGTCAGAGACGTATCTTTTAAGCAGTCCCTATTATACTGAACAGGCTGCCCCAGCGCAAGTGGGGCGGGGATTTGGCCTGAAAAAAGTGGTAGAAAAAAGTTGAAAAAAAGATTTGACAACCGGAAGTATTTTCGCTATAATATTCCGCGTACCGTTATGAGGAGGGTATTATGCGCTTTAATCTGAAGGAGATACTTCACGTACCGGGCGCGTCTCTGCCCTTTGAGTCCCAGTTGGACCTGTCGGACTTGGATTTCTATGGGGAGCGGCCCTTTGCCCATCCCATCGTGATCCATGGGACGGTACGCAATATGGCGGGTGCGCTTATGCTGGAAGGAAGCGCGGACACCACCCTGGAACTGGTGTGTGACCGCTGCCTGAAGCCCTTCCGTCAGGAGTTGCGTCTGCCCGTCAGCACTCTGCTGGCAGAGACCCTGGAGGATGAGGAGAACGACGAGATCGTGCTTCTGGAAGACGGCGCCGTGGATCTGGACGAGGTGTTCACCACGGCTTTGGTGCTGTCTATGGATTCCAAGCACGTCTGCGACCAGGACTGCAAAGGCCTGTGTGCCACTTGCGGCGCCAACCTGAACGAGGGCCCCTGCGGATGCAGAAAAGAGATCGATCCACGTTTGGCTGCACTTGCGCAGCTGTTGGATAAAGATGAGTAAGATTTGCCCGGCCAGGGCATGAACCTAAGGAGGTGTCATAGATGGCAGTCCCTAAGAGTAAAGTGTCCAAGCAGCGCCGAAATAAGCGCCGCAGCTCCGTGTGGAAGCTGGAGACTCCCGGCGTCACCACCTGCCCCAAGTGCGGTGCGTTCCGTCTGCCCCACCGGATGTGCAAGAGCTGCATGAGCTACAATGGTCATGAGCTGGGCAAGGTGGAAACCGCTGAGGCGAAGTAAATAGCCGAAAAAGAACGAGGGGAGACAAGCCCCTCTTTCTTTTTGCCCGGAAATCGGGTAAAATGAAGTGAAATGCCCTATATACCATAGGATCCCGGGAAGGAGCGTGCCCATGAGCCTGACAAAAATTGCATCGGTGGACCCCCACAGTCCGGCCCGAAAGGCGGGGGTGCGCCCGGGGGAAACCCTGACCCACATCAACGGCCATCCCATTGTGGATGTGCTGGACTATAAGTTCTACGCCTACGACCCCAAGCTGGAGCTGACCCTGACAGAGCCGGAGGGAGGCAGCCGTACGCTCCGCATCCGCAAGGCGGAGGGAGAGGATTTGGGGCTGAATTTTGAGACCTACCTCATGGACCGGGCCCGTTCCTGCGCCAATAAGTGCATCTTCTGCTTTGTGGATCAGATGCCCCCCGGAATGCGGGATACCCTTTATTTTAAGGATGACGATGCCAGACTGTCCTTTTTGATGGGCAACTATATGACCCTCACCAACCTGTCCAAGCGGGAAATTCAGCGGATCATCGATTTGCGGATCAGCCCCATCAATATCTCGGTCCACGCTACTGATCCCGAGCTGCGCACCGCCATGCTGAAAAACCCCCGGGCGGGGGAGTGCCTGGACATCATGTCCCGGTTTGCCCAGGCAGGGATCGAGATGAACTGCCAGGTGGTGGCCTGCCCTGGCATCAATGACGGTCCCGCTCTGGCCCGTACCATGGAGGACCTGGGCCGGCTCTATCCTGCGGTGACCAGCGTGGCGGTGGTGCCGGTAGGTGTGACCAAGTTCCGGGAGGGACTGTGCAGCATCGAGCCCTATACCAAGGAACAGGCTGCTGCGCTGATCGACCAGGTGGAGGATTTTGCTGCCCGCTTTATGGAGAAAAAGGGTACCAATCTGGTGTGGTGCTCCGATGAGTTTTACCTCATTGCCGGGCGGGCACTGCCGGGGAAGGCCTATTATGAGGATATGGACCAGCTGGAAAACGGTGTGGGAATGCTGCGGCTGCTCCTCCATCAGGCCTCCATGGCCCTGGAGGAGGAAGAGCCGGAAGAGACGGAGCCCTTTTCCATTGCCACCGGCCTGTCCGCCGCCCCCTTTGTGCAGGAAATTGTTGACAACGCCCGGAATCAGTGTGGTAATATAAAAGGAACGGTCTATCCTATTATCAATCGTTTCTTTGGGGAGACCATCACGGTCTCCGGCCTGATCACCGGAACCGACCTGATCGAGCAGCTCAACGGCAAGGATTTGGGCAAGCGGCTGCTCATCCCGGATAATATGCTCCGGGCAGGAGAGCAGGTATTTCTGGACGACGTGACCGTGGAGCAGGTGGAGCAGGCTCTGGGCGTGACTGTGGTCCCGGTGCCTGCCGACAGCGGCTTTGACCTGGCGGATGCCATCCTGGGCCGGGAAGTAACAGCCCAATGCCCCGTTCTCCCGCCGGAGGCGGAGTATTATCGATATAACCCGTAAAGGGAGGGAAAACTACCATGAAACCCTTAATTGCCATCGTGGGACGGCCCAACGTGGGCAAGTCCATGCTCTTTAATAAGCTGGTGGGCCAGCGGCTGTCCATTGTGGAGGACACCCCCGGCGTCACCCGGGACCGGCTGTATGCCGAGGCCGAGTGGCTCAACCGGAAGTTTGACCTGGTAGATACCGGCGGTATCGAGCCGGGCACCGACAGCGAGATCCTGGCCTTTATGCGCCAGCAGGCGGAGATCGCCATCCAGAACGCCACCGTTATCATCTTCCTGTGCGACGTCAAGACCGGCCTCACCGCCTCTGACCAGGAGGTGGCCAATATGCTGCTGCGCTCCGGCAAGCCGGTGGTGCTGGCGGTGAACAAGATGGACCAGGTGGGCCACACCAACCCGGACATCTACGAATTCTATAACCTGGGTCTGGGCGACCCCATCGCCGTGTCCGCCGTCCACGGCCATGGTACCGGTGATCTGCTGGACGAGTGCTTTAAGTACTTCCCCCCGGAGGACGAGGAGGAAGAGGACGACGACGTCATCAAGGTAGCCATTATCGGCAAGCCAAACGTGGGCAAGTCCTCCCTGGTCAACCGGATTTTGGGGGAGAAGCGGGTCATCGTCAGCGACATGGCAGGCACCACCCGGGACGCGGTGGACAGCTACTTTGAGAACCAGAAGGGCAAGTATCTGCTCATCGACACCGCCGGAATGCGGAAGAAGTCCAAGGTGGACGATCCCATCGAAAAGTTCTCCGTGCTCCGGGCCACCATGGCCATCGAGCGGGCCGATGTGTGCCTCATCCTGATCGACGCCAACGAGGGGGTCACCGAGCAGGATACCAAGGTGGCCGGTCTGGCCCATGAGGCGGGCAAGGCCTGTATCATCGTGGTCAACAAGTGGGACTCCATCGAGAAGGACGACAAGACCATGGACCGGATGCGCCAGGATGTGCGCCGGGACCTGTCCTATATGACCTATGCTCCCATCGTCTTTATCTCCGCCCTGACCGGCCAGCGGGTGGACCGACTCTTTGACCTCATCAACTATGTCAATGACCAGGCCTCCCTGCGGATCACCACCGGTATGCTCAACTCGGTGCTGGCTGACGCCACCGCTCGGGTGCAGCCCCCCACGGACAAGGGCCGCCGACTGAAGATCTACTATATGACCCAAATCGGCATCAAGCCTCCCCACTTCGTCTGCTTCTGCAACGATGCCAAGCTCTTCCACTTCTCTTACCAGCGCTATCTGGAAAATCAGATCCGCTCTACCTTCGGCCTGGAGGGTACGCCGGTGCGGCTCACCATCCGGCAGAAGAGCGACAAGGAGGGGTAAGTCCATGCCGGCAGCTTCGATGGAAATGATCCTTTTGGTGGTGGCTGCAGTGGCAGTCATTGCCTACTTCTTCGGCTGCTTTAACGGGGCGGTCATTGTCTCCAAGTATATCCTGCGCAACGACGTGCGCAAGCATGGCAGCGGCAATGCGGGCCTGACCAACTTCTACCGTACCTTTGGCGGTCCCCTGACTCTGGTGGTCATCCTGACCGACGTGCTGAAGGCGGTAATCGCCATCCTGCTGGGTCAGTGGCTTTTCAGTATGGTTACTCCGCCCCAGGACTGGCAGGCCATCTGGCCGGTGCTGGGTAAATACTGGGCCGGTACCTTCTGCCTGCTGGGCCATATGTTCCCCTGTATGTTTGGTTTCAAGGGCGGCAAGGGTATTCTGTCCGGCGGTACCATCGCCATTATGATGGACTGGCGTATCGCGCTGGTGGTGTGGGGCGGGTTTATTATCCTGGCCGCCATTACCAAGTGGGTCTCTCTGGGTTCCATCTGGGCGGGGGCCTCTTTCCCCTTTGCCAGTTGGTTTGTCTATCAAAATCTGGTGATTCTGGTGATCGCCATTTTGATCGGTGGACTTGTGGTGTGGAAGCACCGGGGTAATCTGGTGCGTATTCTGAAGGGCACCGAGTCCAAATTCAGCCTGCATCATAAATTGAACGGGGGTACTTCGAAGTGAAGATCGCGGTACTGGGAAGCGGCGGCTGGGGCACGGCCCTGGCGCTTGTGTTGCTGGAAAATGGTCATGATGTGACCTTGTGGTCCTATACGGAGGAGGAGTCTGCCGTACTGCGTCAGACGGGAGAGAACCCCATGCTGAAGGGTGTAGCTCTGCCCAAGGAGCTGAAGCTGACCTCTGATCTGGCCTGTGTGAAGGGCTGCGGCGCGGTGGTGCTGGCCACCCCGTCCTTTGCCGTACGCACCACGGCTAAGGCCGCGGCGCCTCTGCTGGAGCCCGGTGCGGTGCTGGTATCGGTGTCCAAGGGCATTGAGAAGGATACCTCTCTCACCCTTACCGATGCCATTGAGCAGGAGGTGGGCGATGCCCATCCCATCGTAGCCCTCTCTGGTCCCTCCCATGCGGAGGAGGTGGGACGGCATATCCCCACCGTGGTGGTGTCCGCCTCCAAGGATCGCTCCGCCGCGGAGCAGGTCCAGGACCTCTTTATGAATGAGCGCTTCCGTGTGTATGCCTCCGACGACGTGGTAGGCGTGGAGCTGGGCGCAGCGCTGAAGAATGTCATCGCTCTGTGTGCCGGTATCAGCGACGGTATGGGCTACGGTGACAACACCAAGGCGGCCCTGATGACCCGGGGCCTTACCGAGATCGCCCGGCTGGGTGTGGCCATGGGCGGCCGCCGGGAGACCTTTGCCGGCCTGTCCGGTGTGGGTGACCTAATTGTTACCTGTACCTCCATGCACTCCCGTAACCGCCGCTGCGGTATTCTGATTGGTAAGGGCACTCCCACGCAGCAGGCGGTCAAGGAGATCGGTGCTGTGGTGGAGGGCTACTATGCCGCCGCCAATGCCCGTACCCTGGCCCGGAAGGTGGGTGTGGAGATGCCCATCACTGAGGCGGCCTATCAGGTGCTCTACGAAGGTAAGGACCCCCGCCAGGTGATCGTGGATCTGATGACCCGGGAGCGGAAGCACGAGCTGGAAGATAGCTGGGTTTAAGGCCTCCTAAAAAAATTTCAAAAAAATCGAAAAAAGTACTTGCATTCCTCTAAGAGGTGTGGTAATATAATCAAGCCGTCTGAAACACGGCGGCGATCTCCGGGTGTGGCGAAGTTTGGTATCGCGCTTGAATGGGGTTCAAGAGGCCGCTGGTTCGAATCCAGTCACTCGGACCATGCGGAGTATCATTAAAGGATCTGAAAAGGTCTGCTGATGATACTCCGCATTTTTTATTTCCAAGTTTATATAGCGATCTGTGTGGGGGCGTAGCTTAGTGCTACGCCTTTTCTCGTTTCCAAAAGAATGTCCCGCTCAGGAATCTTCCGGCGATCCGGCACCTCAAAGGCTCCAATGCAGTTGTAGTGGATCGTCACCCGCTGATTGGTAATGCCGTCCTCCTTGACCGCTGGATAGACCTCGATGTACTGAATGAGCTCTGCAACCATGCGTTTGGTGATGGTGGTGGCGTCGGTGTAGCGACGCACCGTTTCCAAGAAGGTGTCCACATCCATCCGCTTATCTTCCAGCTTTTTCAGCTCCAACCGCAGCGCCTTGATCCGTCCGGCGTTCTCGCCCTGCTCCTGCTCGTACCGCTTAGACATTTTGGCAAACCGGGCATCGTCGATCTTGCCAGATACATTGTCCTCGTAGAGCCGCTCAAAGAGCATAGCCCTTGTCTTTGGCGGCCTTTTGGAGAATCTTCTTTTGGTTCTGGATGCTGTTGGACTCGCTATCCATGTTATCGTCACGGCTCAGGCGGCAGTAGAGGGCGGCTGTGCCGGTAGAGATTTTCTTGCTTGACTGCTTCACAATGTCCTCCTTTCCAAGCAGCCGAGCAAGGCTTCATCCTATGTATATTAAACTGCTTGTTGGTGTGCTCGTCGTAGAGCAGATCCCGGGTCACAAGGCTACCCTCCTCGGTGAAGCCCTCTCCCGGCTCAATGGTGGGCTCGGGGGCGGTGGTTTCCTCCGCCGGGTCAAGGCCCTCCCATTCGGGGCCGCCCCCGGCATAGGCCGTGACGGAGAAGCTACAAAGAAGAACAACGGCGCAAAGCGCCGCTGTCAGCATCTTAATTCGCTTTTTCATTCGGTATCCTCCTTATCCTCGGTTTCGGACTTCGGGACATTTTGTCCCAAGGTGGCCCCGGCCCGGATCTGCTGGAGCACCACGGGCAGCTCGGCAAGGGGGATGCTCATGCCACGCACGATGTCCACGATCTCGCTGTTTTCCGCCTCCACCTTTTTCTGTTCCAGATCCTTCAGCCGGGCCTGCTGTTCGGTGATTTTGGCCTTGACCTTTTCGATCTCAGCCTCGATTTTTGCGCTTTTGGAAATTGCCATGAAAGCCTCCTTTACGGTAAACGCCCATAGGCGTAGAAATGAGATTGCCAATAGCTGCTGTTGAGGTTGGCATAACTGATGGGATCTCCACAATGGAGCATCCAGCCATCGCCCACATACAGCCCACAATGACTGACCCCCGGCGTGTCGTAGGTGCCGACAAAAAACACCAGATCGCCCGACTGGGGTGAGCTGGTGGGGGTGCAGTAGTTGTATAGGCCCTGGGCCCCCAGCCGCCCCACATTCCAGCCGCATTGATTGAGCACCCATGAGAGGTAGCCGGAGCAGTCAAAGGAAGTGGACGGGTTGGAACCGCCCCAGACATAGGGATAGCCGATGTACTTCTCCGCCTCGGTGAGCAGGGCGGAAAAGGTTTCGTCCGTCAGATATTCCTCGGGGACTTCATGCTCCACGGGATCGCCCGTGTACTTGCCCACATAGTCGGAGCCGGGGAACAGATCGGGACGGTTGCCCAGCGTCGCCATGTAGAGGGCATACCGGGAGAGCTGTTCCTCGCCCAAGATGTAAACAGGCAGATGGGAAAGGTTTTCGTTGGAGAGGGTCACGGTGCAGATATAGTAGTTGTACGGCACTTCCACATCGTAGTCGTTGCCCTCGCTATCCGTCCGGGTTTCCGTCCGATACCGCACCTCCACAACCACATCCTCGGTGAGAATGTATTGGCGGTCAAAGAGCATTTGCAGGGTGTCCTGCACCTCAGCCAGCGTCCATTCCCCCTCATGCCATGCGCTGATGATGGACAGCAGCACATAGGGGTCATGCTCGATCTCGTCCAGATCGTAGTGGTACTCGTCATAGTCGTGGGTGCTCTCGTAGGTGTCCAGATAGTTTTGCAGCTCCGCCTCCAAAGCGCAGTAGCGTGCCAGATAGGACACATACCCGGCGTACCATGCGTTTGTGGGTACATCCGTGAAGGTGGTTTTTGTGGGGGCGGTGATGCGCTCCCCGTTGCGCTGGGCCAGCAGGCGGGCAAAGATGGTGGCCGCCTCACTCCGGGTCATGTCCCGGTCCGGCCCAAAAGTGCCGTCGGTGTAGCCCACCACATAGGCCCCGTGGGTTTCCAGCTCCGCCACCTCGGGAACCGTCAGCTTGCCGTCCTCGTCGGTTTCTCCGGTTTCCTTCTGGCCCAGATCGCCCTTGACGGTGACGGTCAGGCCCTCCTGGGGCTCACGCTTTTGGTCGGTGACAGTGACGGTGAACCGGTTGTCCTCGTCCATGTCGGTGCCATCCGGCAGGGTGACTGTGATGGTGCCGGTTTTCCCGATAGATACCCCGGCGTCAGGTATGGGACGCTTGGTCTCGAAGTCCTCCACCTTGACGGTCAGGGTCCAGCGATCCCCGTCGGCGTCCTTCCAACCCACGGTGCCCCTGCCGTCCTCATTGGCGGTATCCGAGCCACCGGGGACAGTGAGCTGCCCGGCGGCGTCGGTCTTGCCGCTGCTGAAATTGTCGTTGCAGTCAGTGACAGAAACGCCAATGCCCGCCACGGGGGACTTGTCCTTCACAAGCTGAACCTGGATGGTGGTCTGGTCGGCATAGTCCAGCAGGCGGCCAGAGGGCAGCCGGATGGACAGGGACTTGTTCTCGTGGAGCGTGACCGTGGCCCCGGCAACTGGGTTTTTGGTGTCCGTGTCACTGACCGTCACCAGATAGCCGCCCACAATGGCCTCACCCTTGCTGTCCGTGGTGGCCTGATTGTAGATTTTCTCGATTTCCTCGGTTTCCAGGGTTTCGCCGCAGACTTCACACTTCTTGTGCTTGCTACCCTCACTGCCGGTGGTGGGTTCCTGGTCAATGATCCAGTCGCCGGGCTTGTGTCCGGCGGCGTCGATGTAGTCGCCCTTATAGGTGTCGCTGCATCGGGAGCAGGTGTATGTAGTATAGCCCATTTCCGTACAGGTGGGGGCGGTCACTTCTTCAATGTAGTCGTGCCCCAGCGCATTTTCGATCACCGCGCCGCACTTGGTACAGAGCTGGGGCGTGGTGCAGGTGGCCGCCTCGCCGGGTACATGGCCCGCTGCCGCGTCTCCCTCCAGGCGATGATAGCCGCAGCGGACGCAGCGATACTCGATCAGACCTTCGCCGGTGCAGGTGGAGCCGGTGACTTCGGTACCCTCGTCCCAGGAATGGCCCAGGGGGTCGGTGTAGTCTGTCACAAAGCTGGAACCGCAGCCCTCGCAGATATGGACGGTCTTGCCGCCGCCCTCGCAGGTGGCCGGGATGGTTTTGGCAACATAGTTGTGGGGCAGGGCCGCCGTGATGTCCTCAATGTGGCGCTCCCCGCAGATGGAACACTCCCGCAGGGTGTAGCCGGGGCTGGTGCAGGTGGCCGGGACGGTGGTAACGGAAAATTCATGCTCCCCCTTGGGGGTAGTGCTTTCCTGGACGGTGCCGCACCGCTCACAGATTTCCAGCACCTTGCCGGGGGTCTCGCAGGTGGCGTCCCGGATGACGATGCTTTGATAAGCATGGCCCAGGGCTGCCTCATAGTCCCGCTTGTCCCTTTTTTAGATGATGGTTGGTAAGGTAAAGTCTCCGTCAAAATAACAAGAGACAGTTGTAAGAAAAAATTAGACATAAAAATCTACTGTTCATTAAATGAGGTTGAGACATTTAGTGGAGGTAGATAAATATGACTGACTTTTATAAACTTTTGAATACAGTGATTGGCGGAGACTTTACCCCTGAACAGTTGTCAAAGTTGCAAAATGTTCTGACAGAAAAGCAACAGGCCAAAAAGAAGAAAGCCAACAAAGTAAAAGAACTGTCACCGGAAGAAAAGAAACTGTTTGCAAAATGCACTCAAAATAGAAGTGAAGTGCTTTGCTGCCCACATTGCGGTAGTGTCAGCGTCATAAAATATGGCCGACACCAAAATGGCAGGCAGAAGTACCGCTGTAAAGACTGTAAGAAGATTTTTGGGGATACCAATGGAACCTTTTTATACCGTTCCAAGTTAAATCTGGAGCAATGGAACCGATTTATTCATTTAACAATGTGTAATCTAAGTCTGCCAGTCATCCGAAAGACAATGGGTATCAACATTGCTACCGCTTGGTATAATCGTCATAAGCTCTGTTCCCTTATCCAACAAATTGAGGGAGAACAAGATAACTTCCCTACGATTGTTGAGGGCGATGAATACTACACGCCGTTGTCTTTCAAAGGTATGCAAGATAAGGAGTTCTTTATTGAGGTACTTGGTCGAATGCCAAACCACCATAGGAATAGGGAACAGCGGTATGACTATGTGGAACAAGCAGGCTATGACCTTACAGAAGTAGCCGACTTGCAGGGGTTGGAGAGAAGATTTGATGAACTTACTCCTGAGGAAAAACAACAAGGTATTCAGCCATCAGCGTCAAAGTTATCTGCTCTGCTGAACAGTATGGATAGTCAAAAGGCTGTCAATGTGTTGCTAAATCTTGATAAGCAACAGAAGAAAAAGAGGGGGATCAGCAATCAACAGGTATGTGTCCTGACCGGCGCGGACAAGTTGGGTAATACCTATCTCTCACCCTCTTGTATTGGAAAAATTGAGCCGAAACATATTGAACAACAATGGAAAGACAAGTTTACCAATGAGAGTATTCTTGTCACCGATAGTCTGAGAGCCTACAAGACCTTTGCCAACAATAACAAAATTCATTTGAGACAGATACCCCCGGGAAAACATACTTCTGGTGTGTTCAATTTAGGAAAGGTCAACTCATACCATTCAAGATTGACCGATTTTTTGAAGATATACGACGAAGTTGCGTCCAAGTACCTTGACCATTATCTTTCCCTGTTCCGATGGATGGACAAGTATATGGGTAAGGACATAAACAAGGGGGCTGCTTTGTTGATGGATATGCTGACAAAAGGAGTAACACTCACACACTCCAGAAAGTTGAAGTTTAAGCCTATGCCGTTTGACACTAAGGGGATTATTGCGGCTGAATACCCCTACAGTGTAATATAAATCTGGACAGTTGCTTTCTTAATCTCTCTGTTTCTTTTACTATCTTATATCAACCTATCAAATAGGAAATATTTATGTAAAAGGAGAGATTTTAATGGAAGTGTCGTTTTTCTTTACTACCGTTGTGATTATATGTGTAATTGCAGGTATCATTGTTTGGAATTACGAAGCAGATAAAGAAAATGAGGGTATTAGAAAAAGAAATGCGGAAAGATTGGAGAAATTAAGGCAAACATTTTCTCAACAGTCAGTTGGTACACCTTTGTCAAGTGTTATTGTGCGATTTAAGAGTTGTGAGGCAATTTCTGACGCTATTTTGGAATCTGAAGTAGTTCTTCCTGATGGGAAGAATAGAAAAGTATATATTTGGTACTTAGATTGGTACCATACAATTTCACAGTTCAACGGTCGAGGATATTCACCGAATTATTCTTCAACTACAACATTGAATGGTGGAAATATGGCAGTAAGTCACAACAGTGGTTATAGTATGAACATTGTGAGCGGCGCGACTACTCAAAAAGCATATATAAGAATGATATTTGAAAATGATATGTTAGTGGCTAAAGAGCAACAAGGTCTGTTCTCATAAAAGCGTTTACAAAAATATGGTGGATAGATTTCACCATATTTTTGTGTAGTTTTTTGCAACAACCATTATCTAAAAAAGGGACTCCCGCTTTTCGATCTTGCCGCAGTCCACGCACAGATAGCGGTCATAGCCCAGGGTCAGGCAGGTAGGTGGAACGCTGTCCAGCAGTGTCCAGTTATGGTCCTCGCCGCAGGTGCCGTCACCGTCGGTTTCCTCGGTGCTTTCGTCCCGCAGGTGGACATAGGCCACGCCGTCCTCCACCATGTCGGTGTTCTGGAATGTATAGGTTATCTCATAATAGACCGGGTAATCTCCGGCCTCAGTGTAGTTGGGGGCGCTGGTCAGGGTGCAGCCGTCCGCCGTGTGGCCGTAGCGGATAGCGGTGGTGACACCTGCCTCGGAGAGATCGGACACTGTGACAGTATGGGGCTGGCCGTCCACCACGCCGAAGTAGTCCGCCACAACAGACTTAGCGGCGGTGTAGGCGGTTTCGGCGTAGCCGCAGTCGGCGCAAGTTGCCATCTCTACAAAGCGGTCATGGGCCAGCTCCGGGCGGATGGCCGTTTCCATGTGGTGCCGCTCCAGGGTGGAACTTTCCTCCTTGTAGGTGCCGTAACAGAACGAGCAGTATTCGCCGCTGGTGGTGATAACACGATGGTAGGTGCTGTCCACCTGTTCAATGGACTCCTCCTCCGGCAGTTCTTCAAAGAAATCTGCCGCGCAGTCATAGAGCCAATACACATTCTTGTTGCAGGCATAACTGGTAGCGCCCATATTGCTGTTGATCGTGCCGCAGACCTCGCAGACGGCTTTCGTCCAGTGGTACCCAGCCAATTCGCTGGCCTTCTGACGGCGGTGGCCTGCCACGATCTCATAGCCGCCGCCCTCACGGGGGCGGACCAGGGCGGGCTGGTTCACACCGCCGGTCTTGACGCTCTCCACCAGAGCTTGCATCTCCGCATCGTCCCGCACTGGAATAGTCAAGAAAACCGCACACCCAACATGTCCGGTTATGCCACCTGCGTTTGTGCTGACAGCCACCGTCTCCGCTTGACCAGCGGAGGCAGATGATCCTCGTTGGCAGTGTT